>JAIPGP010000065.1 GCA_021735645.1 Candidatus Cloacimonadota bacterium | reverse complement strand
AAATTGGTTTCTTTATTTTCCATGGGTGCAACCCATGGCTAGTATAGTGTGACCCTTTCAGGGTAAAGAATAATTTCAAGAAAATTACCCTGTAAATCTATAATAATTAGTAAGTTATAAGTCAATATCATTCCAAAAACAGGGGAATGCCAGATTTATTCTTTAAAGGGCTTATTAAATGTTATACCTTTGCCATACTTAATAGATCTTCGTCCTCAATTCTGCCTGCGTCAGCCCATAACTCCCTACCCCGGAAGCACTGAGCAGCTCGCCTATTGTCTCCACTCCCGATAAAAAATGCTCTACACTTAGCGTCTCCAGGTCAAATCCCAGCACTTTAGCCGCTCGAAATAAAAGCCTTGACCATAAATTATGCGGACCCACTGCCCTGGGATGCTTTCCTTTCATATAATTCTTATCAAACCAGCGATTGTAAAATTTCTCCCAGACATTCCGGCAATCTAAACGTATCCCCTTCCAGCAGACGTTTACGCGTGGCTGCACTTGCAGAAAATAATGCGATTGCGCGTTATGCTCATAACTCCCCATCTTGCGGGTGTACATGAAATTCTTCTTCATTTTCCCCAGATCAAGGTGAGAATCAGGTGTGCTGTAAAACACGATATCATCCAATTTACCGGTCAATGAAGTAAACCATACCGACGGGATCACGCATCTGATATACTTTTCCAGTGGTTCATATCGCGGATCAGGCAATGCCAGTATTTCTGCCAGGTGCTCTGCATACCAGTCTGCATACACGTCTTCCAACTCCTGTTCTTCGCTGATTACGGTCAATTTCCGTTCGCAATATAAACCGTCCTCTGTATAACAGCGGATAATATGTTCGCCCTCATCTTCAAAGGGATATTTGAGCTTAGAACGCGGTGCCAGTTTCCGAACCTCCTTGAGTCCGTCATCCACCTGCAGCAGGTATTCCCCCTTCCTGCGTATCTTCAAAAACCTGTCACAGGTAAAACTGTAACTGCCAGGATAAATAAAATATGGCGTGTAATAATACAGTTTATGCAATATTTCTTTAAATCCGGGCCGGTGTTTATTCGTTAAGATATTAATCTCCCTCATCACGCACTCACTACGTCTGCTAAGCACTGTCGGCTGATATTTGGGAACATATTTATAAGGATACTTATATAATTCACCATTACGTTTATGGCGATATATAGTATCACCCAGACGCCCATGGATATCACAATAATTCTCGATAAAATCACAAGGGGTAGCTTCTTTTCGTGGCTTAGCAGCCCCATATTCCTTACGCGTCTTGCTATAGTTTTTCATAAATTATTCCTCCAATAATAAAAATTAATCAGCCCTACATTTTTGGCAAATAAAAAATATTACTTTTTTACAATAATCCGTTTATCCTTTATAATTGTAATAGTTAACAAAACTATTATCACTGCAACATATATCACACCAAACCCCATAGCAACCACATAACAATCAGCATCTAACCAACACCCGAGTAACCTATTGGCATCTCAACTGGGATCCCCATAACAAAATAATGTTATGCGGAGCTCAGTTGAGATGCCCTTATGTTACCAGGGTGATACCCTAATGATGGTGCTGTACTATTATAGTAATAGTATTTGCTTTTAGTTAAAGATTTGAATTTCGAGTTTCGAGTTCCGAGTTACGGGACTGATGTAATGTAAGATTTTTCAACCGCGAATAGGCTTCATAAATTACGCCCTATCAAGAAGCCGCGAATGCCGCGAAAGGAAGAGAAGATAGAGTTTTCTGGTTTTATAATTTGGTTGGTTTTGGATTTGTGGTTGGGGCTGATCTGTGTGTCTGCCCTGGTTTGGATATGATTATTGGTTGATCATAGAGAGAATCTAATGGAATTTCTATTCATCAAACATTCTTTGTTCAGGTATGCTCGATCTGCGTGTGCTGAGAACATCAACCAGACAGTTTATCAATTATGCATTTCAAACTGTTAGATTGAAGCATGCTGGTAGCGGTTGAAAATCGCATCATCTGTGCCCCCACATTGAGATTCAGAATAAAAATTAATGTTGACATTATGGTTTTAGTTTTTAGTATTCGACTTAGATAAATATTGCATTTTATGAAACAAGGGAATATATGTGGACAGGTCAGAAAAATAACTGAGTATTAGTAATGTCATTATTATAGGAATCTGACGTATTATTCCTTCCTGGTATCCTAAGATGTAAGTTCATTGGGTTTGGAATTTCAAGGATGATATTTCATAGTTTGGGAATTTTGTTGTTAGCCATGAGTAGTGTATTAAGATAGATAAAAAAAATAAGATAGCGAGGGAAAAATGAAAAATCTGATTTGTTTTGTTATTATTTTGTTGATTACAATTGCTGTTTATGGAGATACTCTGGTGGTGAATCAATTCGATGGACCTTACTATACAATTAATGAAGCTTACGATGATGCTGAAGATGGTTATACAATCCTTATTTATCCAGGAACATATCTGGAATCAGTTTATGTTACAAAGGCTATTACACTAGAGGGTATTGAACCTAATTCAACAGTAATACATACTAATTCAACTTATGCAATTAGAATCAACACCAGTAATGTAACAATATCAAATCTTAAAATAATTTGTACGAATAGAGGTATACAAGTCGATGGTGTAAGACCAGATATAATTAATTGTCTGATCGAAAATAGTTCCACAGGGATATATGTATATGAATCAAGTGTTGATATAATTAATTGTGTTATTAGAAATTGTGATATTGGGGTTTATATTTATCAATATAATGATTCTGGGACAATATGTGGATCAATTTACAATAATATTTTTATTGATATTGAGCAAAAAGCGATATATTTTGTTCATGGTGGTTGGGATGTGTTAACTACCTATATAAACATATTTAATAATGTAATTGCCAATTCAGATTATGGGGTTTATAAAGGTGGAGAAGTAAATTATTATGGATCTTTCGGATATAATTGTTTCTACAACAATTCAACCAATTATACTGGAGTAACTCCCATTGCAGATAATATCTTACAAAATCCATCATTTTATGAAATGGAGTCGGGAAACTATTATCTTCAATCAGGATCACCATGTATTGATACAGGAAATCCAGATGTAATATTTAATGATCTAGATGGAACAAGAAATGATATAGGAATTTTTGGAGGACCACTTCAATGGGGTGGTGGTCAGCCAACTGTAATTGATCTGCAAATAAATCCTGAATCAGTTACACCGGGACAGACGATAGATATTGAAGCAACCGGGCAGGTAAAGTAATACATCATCAACAGGAAAAGAGGTCACAAATGAGAACTTTTATTGAGATTATAGATAAACAAAAAACCATTGCAATTTCAATGAATATTGTAACAGAAGGAAAATAAATTGTGGATGATCATATAGACCGGCAGAAATTAGTTGCTGCTTCGTCAGGAGAAGAACGAGGAGATCGTATATGATAAAGAGAAGAATATTTCTGACAGGAATAATATTAGTTATAATAGTAGCAGAAGTATTTTGCCAGAATACACTTACAAAAGATCAAACTGGAAATAAATCAGAAACATTGAATACAGAATTACGAAGTAAAATTGACTACCTGCTAGTTCCTCCTATGATAGATTTTAGTTATTATCAATCATCAAAGAAGACATATCGGGATAAACAACTATTAAGGAATAGACTTGTTGCATATTCATCATTGATAGAGATAAATTTCAAAGAGGAAAGCCCTACAATTGATGTATTGATAAAGGCTGATAATGCGTATTTAATAGATACTAGCAACTTCTCAAAGTATAGGAAGATTTTCTATAATGAAGAATTTCAATATCTTACTGCTACAGTAGAATTAAGTAAAATTGAAATGCTTGCCTTAGCTAAAGAAGTAATCTATATTGAAGCAGCCAGAAAATTAACTCCACTCTTAAATACGAGCACATCATTGATAAATGCTGATGATGTCTGGATGGGTAATATTACAGGCTTAAACAATGAGTATATTACAGGTGATAATGTATTTGTGGGAATAATCGAGATTGGTCAGATGAGATGGGATCATGAGACGTTTATATCACCAGAAGGCGAACCCAGAGTAAAGGAATTATGGTTAGAGGGAGTTTGGCATGAGAATTGGATTGATTTTCCAACGCCAATACCTTCCGGTAATCCACCCTGGCATGCCACCCATGTTGCTGGAATAGCGGCTGGAGACGGAGATAACGACCATCCGGATTTATCAGGAGTTGCCTATAAAGCAGATATTCTATTTGCCCAAAGTAATAATTTTAATAATTCAAATAATGTTTTAGAAGCGTATGGATGGATGACTGAACGTGCAGCAGCCCATAACCAGTCATTAGTCGTGAACATGAGTATGGGAGCAATGCTGGGTCCGCATGATGGATCAACGTTATTTGAGGAATTATTAAATAATATAATAGAAAGTTCAAACACTATCTTTGTTGTTGCCGCGGGTAATTCCAGACATGACGAGATACCATATCCTCATTATTCCGGGATAGTTCCTGATAATGTTGAAGAGAGTTTAGAGATAAATTTCATAATAAATTATGATGAAATTAGTGATAAGAATACCATTTATTTTGAAGTATGGGGCGAAGGCGAGTTTGATGTGAGAGTTTCTGATAATGATATAATTATGCATGAGTGGAGTCCTGAAGTTGCATATGGCGACTCACTCATAGGCTATATACTTGAATCAGACACAATCTCTATTTATAATAATGGACATAGAGCATATATGAGTAATACTGAAGAGAATGTGGTTTTTATAAAGATCGGGACTGGAGATCATGGTGATGACAACTCAGGTGGATATCAGATATCACTCCGACCGCATTCACAGGGATCAGGAAGTGAAATAGATGCATATCACTCAGATTCCCACAATGAAATAACCGGATTTATCAATGGAGATACATATCAATCAATTTGCTTTCCGGGATATGCAGAAAAAGTAGTAACAGTAGCTTCACATGATAATCTGATAGATGGAGATATATCTTATTTCAGCAGTTTAGGACCATCGAGGATTGATGGACTAAGTACCGTGAGCAAGCCGGATATTGCAGCACCTGGAAATCCGATAAATTCTGCAATGCATACAGGTACGCAATCTTATGGATATGACGGCGGAACCAGTATGGCAGCTCCTCATGTTGCTGGAGCGATAGCATTGTTATTGCAGTATTTTCCGGAATTAGACACAGACAGAGTAAAACAAATATTACAAAATACTACCGCAGAGATTCCTAATGGAACCTGGCCACTAGAACTTGAGGATAACAAATACTGGGGAGCCGGCAAACTGGATATTTTATCAGCTTATAAATCTATGGCAGGTTTCAGTTATTTTACTCCCTATCAATATGATGAAGACAAATTCAAAGATACGTTAGCAGAACATGAAGATGAAGCAGGATTACCCGTTGAAGCTGTTCAAGTTAACTGGAATGGTGAGAATTATTTTAAACAGGGATTGACCAACGGTGCTTTATTTCTGGATCTGTCAGGATTAAATGAGGTTTTCTGGATAGGTTCAGATATCTGGAATAGTTGGGTATATCCCAGTTCAATTGGATTACCAGTAACTTCACAATATTTTGATGACCAGAATAATTGTTATAAGACGGTAGATTTTGAAGGGGGGAGAATTTTCTGGGATGGGAATTACGCCCATATAATCAATTTCATTGCTGATTTCGAGGTAAACTGCACTAGTGGGCCACTTCCTTTAGAGGTTACTTTCACTGATTGTTCCGGCGGAGATATTGAAAACTGGTATTGGGATTTTGAGAATGATGGGATTTATGACTCTAATCTCCAAAATCCGGTTCATATTTACAATTCAGAGGGAGTTTATGATGTTAAATTAAAGATATCAAACGGAACTTTGATTGACTCTCTTATTCGATATGATTATATAACAGTTGAACCTGCTCTACCTACACCTGAATATATTAGTGCTGCAGAATGTTATATTGATTCAGATCCTGGTGAAGGGAACGGGTATCCTCTCTCCGGTAATTTTGGAAATTCCACAGCAACAGTTTCTTTAACAGGGATATCGACAGCAGGGCTATCTTTTGGCACGCATACAGTTTATGTACGTTTTGCGGATTCAGATAATAACTGGGGAGATCCTTCAGCAATATTTTTGAATGTGGGTAATCCAAATGCAGGAATGATAACTTCAGGGGAATATTTTATTGATGAAGATCCTGGGCAGGGAAATGGTATATCATTACCAGGGACTTATGGATTGTCAACAGCAACTGCTTCTTTATCCGGGATTTCAACAGCCGGACTATCTTTTGGGACACATATAGTTTATGTACGTTTTGCGGATTCAGATAATAACTGGGGTGATCCTTCAGCAATATTTTTGAATGTGGCTAATCCGAATTCAGGAATGATAACATTAGGGGAATATTTTATTGATGAAGATCCTGGGCAGGGAAATGGTATATCATTACCAGGAACTTATGGATTGTCAACTGCTACTGCTTCCTTATCTGGGATTTCAACAGCCGGACTGTCTTTTGGGACGCATATCGTTTATATACGTTTTGCGGATTCAGATAATAACTGGGGAGAGCCATCATCTGTATTTTTGAATGTGGGTAATCCGAATTCGGGTGTGATAACTTCAGCGGAGTATTTTATTGATGCTGATCCTGGTGGAGGAAATGGGATTTCACTTTATGGCGATTATGGAATGTCAACAGCTACAGCTTATCTAAATAATATCTCCGCAGCTGACTTAGAATATGGTATGCATAACGTTTATGTTCGCTTTAAGGACTCAGGCGATAACTGGGGAGCAATCACATGCAAACCATTGTATTATTCTTCAGGGCGATATGCGATTGATTTTGATGGAGAAGATGATTATATTGAGATACCCGATGATGAGAGTCTAAACATCCATGGGAATACTGAGATAACATTTATGCTGTGGATGTACAAGGAAGGATTATCAGAAAGTTATTCGTATCCAATTTATAAAAGTGGGAACTGGCAATATCAACCTGCACCACAAACCGTATCACGGTATGCCTTACAGGAAAATGATGGAGATAGTTTACGTATTATAATATCGGATGTGAATACTCCCTTTAATTATCTGGATTATCATTACGAACCTGGATTAATTGGAGAATGGATACATGTCACGGGAACATGGGATAGTAATATAATGAAAATATTCGTAAACGGTAATGAAGTTGCCAGTAAAGTTTATACAGGTAACCTTGGCGATACATCGGATTTCCCTTTGAGAATTAGCACTGACAGTTTTACATCAAGTTTTTCGAGTTTCATTGGAAAATTAGATGAAGTCCGAATCTGGAATCGAGCTTTAACCCAGGCGGAAATCCAGGAAAAGATGTATCGTGAACTTAATATGACCAATCCCAATGATACGGAAGGATTAGTTGGATATTGGGATTTCAATGAAGGAATGGGAGACATAGCGCATGATAATAGCATATATTGTAATGATGGATCGATCATTAATGACCCTCAATGGGTGGATGGTTATAATTTTCAGATTTATGAAGTAACTGCCGATTTTTCAACAGATAACACATATTATCCGCTTGATACTGAGATACAATTTACTGAATCATGCACCGGAGAGCCAGTCAGTTGGCAGTGGGATTTTGAAAACGATGGGGTAATTGACAGTAATGTTCAGAATCCTGTCTGGTCATATAGTGAAGTGGGGACATATTCTATTTCTTTGACAGTATCCAATGGGACAAATACTGATACGATAATTAAAGAGGATTATATAACAATAACTTATCCCTTAGAAATATATCCTGCCCCTGGAAATTATGAAGAAGATATCTGGGTAAAGATAAATTGTGCTGATCCCGAAGTGCGAATATTTTACACTCAAGATGGTTCGGTGCCTAATCAAAACCATGCGATACCTTATGTGGATTCTTTTTTGGTGGCAGCAACAGGATTGAATGAGCGAACTGTTATTAACGCAGTTGGTTTAGTTGAAAGAGAGAGGTCGAATGGTGAAGCTTATTATACAGAGACTTCTAACAGTACTGCAGCATATTTAATAAATTTTGAAGATATCGGATTACTTCACTTTCTGTTTGAAGATGAACTAACCGGTGATGAAGTGACTACTATTGAGGTAGATTATGGTCAGTTTATTGCTGGTCAATTAATACCCTGGATTGAAGATCAGCCAATGTTTTTCCCAGTGCAAAATAATCAGATAATTTTAACCAAATCCATGCTTCAGAATATTTACTCTTTATATCTTCATAATTTTAATTACAAGATATACCAATTAGGACTATATCATGAGACTCAGTTTTTAGGTCATATAGGTTTTAATTATACATATAGTGATTACCATTCGGACAATAAAATTGAGGCAATATTGTATATTAACGATGAAGCAGATACAACCGGTTATCCCGACTGGGATTATTTTTCTGAGGGTGAAAGAATGGTGTCGATGTTAATCCCCCCCGGGAATTCATTTGAGAGTATAAATACTTTAAAAAAGCCCATGTTGTTGATACATGGTTTTTCAGGTGTATATCCATATTGGAATCAAAATTTTATAGATGGTCTTAATGGGAAATTTAATCAGGGAGATATTGATTTTCCTGGTGATGTATGGCAATTCTATTATCCTTATGATCAACAAATTGAGCTTAGTGCTGATTTGTTGAAACACGCTTTGGAAAAGGTTCAGCATGAATATCCCATTGAAAATACAGATGAATACAAAAACGTTAATGTTATAGGTCACAGTATGGGAGGATTAGTTTGTCGATATTATATTCAAAATGACTATCAATATAATATTAATAAATTACTCTTCCTTGGGACACCTAACCATGGTTCGTTAAGTAGTTATAAACTTGTTACTGGAACAATAGGGGGAAAGTTAGCTGAATGGTTCACAAATAAGGATCCCAATGCTCCCGCTTCTTATCAGCTTATACCAGGTAGTGATTTTTTTTCAGGTTTAAATTCTTCACAACCATATGCATTAGAATGCAGTAATGACAATAATACTAAAAATTATTTAGTAATTGCAGGTACTGATGATATCTTCCCTGGGCATAGTGAAATTGAGGGGATGGAAGATGGGATAGTTGCCGTGCAAAGCGCGAGTCTTCTGGAATACTGTATTCCTCTGGCAACATTAGATTTAAGTCATATTGGCAGTAATGGACTTAATGGTAGTATTTCACATGTGATTCCCTTAAAATTCTTCGATAATGAATATGAACCTGAGGGTACAAATGAGAGTTATCTCTATATATTAGATCACGTTAATGGGTTCTGGGTATCAGAAAACGATAATAATTTAGATATTATTGAGATAAAAGAAGATTTAAATATTCCAGAAATAAAACCAGGTTTATTTTTCCTTGAGTTTAATGATTATGTAAAATATGATGATGTAACTGCGGTGCAAATAGGCAATTCATTAGTAATGGATTTCTGGCAAAGCAGTCTAAATAATTTACCCGATGAAAATATAGAATTCGGTTGCCTTAAAAAAAGCTTAAAACCTGTTGATGATACAAGTCCCAGCAAATATTTTCTTCAGCATTACAGATCACTTTGGTTGTATGACGACTATGCTAGACAAGGAAGGGATTTAGGGAATCCCTTTACTAACGAGATATTAACCATAAAATTATCTAAGGGGTTTAATTCTAATATTTTCAAAACAGTCTATCCTCCAATCTACTTTGATGAATTTGCAACCAAAGAGCTTAATATTAATTTGACAGATGGTGAACAGACAGTAATGAACTCTGATAATTTCCTGTCTTTTATTTCAAACAGGTTAGCAAGAGATAGAAATAATCGGGAAGTAATTGAGGAGGAATATTACGTTGATGCAGCGATGGATTCAATGGTTTTTTATATGGGTGGATTTGAGGGTAACCCTGATTTTGCTGAACATAATATGACTTTGATAACTCCTGATGAATTGGTGATAGACTCAACTTATGCAAATAATGATCCTGATATGGAATATCAGGAAGATATAGAAAATGGATTTGCTTTCTATTACGTAGTAAGTCCGCAACCTGGAATCTGGAGACTGCAATATAATGATGCTTTGCCGGATAGTAATACTATCGCTTATCTGGATAGTCCGATTTCAATCTCGATTGAGTTTCCTGATACGAGTTATGTGCAAAATGATTATATCTCCTGCGAAATACCTTTACCTCAGCCCCAGGAGTATTCTGATGTTCAAATCACCGCAGAACTTAATTGTATTGTTCAAGAAGATTCATTAATTTATGTGGGGTTAATTCCGCTGGAGCTTTCTGAAGATTCTCTTTCTTATGAAAGCAGTTTTTTAGCTGAATGGGCAGGTAGATATGAAGTTTCAGTAGAATTTATCTGCACTCAAAATGGAGAGCAGATAGTTAGACATACTGCGAGTTCAGTCAATGTAGCCAATTTAAATGCCCCGGAGCTTATATCACCGGGAAATGGCAATGTGCATCAGCCTTTGGAATTGAGCTTGTCATGGCATTCTGCCTCGAATGCGGAATCTTATAATGTTCTGGTATCTGCCGTTTCAGATACAATACCATTTATCGAAGCTTCGCTTGCGGATACTACTTTCTATCTGGAAGGATTGAGCAATAATACAGAGTATTACTGGCAGGTAAACAGTGAGAACGCAAATGGGATCAGCAACTGGTCTGAGGCAAATTATTTTTCTACAATGATAGCTCCACCTATATTAGTCTCACCTGAGGATGAGAATAATAACTTAGCTTCTTTGTCATCTTTAATATGGCAATCAAATGCCAATGCAAATGGCTATCATGTACAACTGGCTTTTGAAGAAACCTTTCAGGAACCGATAATAGATGATGCGACGATTAGCGATACTACTTACTCACTTAATTCTATGATCAATGATTATACTTATTACTGGCGAATACGAGGCAGAAATGATTATGGCGAAAGTGACTGGAGTGAAATACGGTCATTTACTGTAAGGGGATTTGTAATTGATTTTCCTGAAATGATCGAATTTATGGAAGATTCTGCCGTTGAGCTTTATTTACCGGATTATATTGCTGATTTTGATTTAGGCAGAATCAGTGTCAGCATTTCAGACAATGAAAATATCCAGGCATTCACAGATGACTATAATCTCACACTTTCTGCATTAGCTGACTGGAATGGTCAGGAGTCAATATTAATGAATGTTTTTGATGGTATAAATTCTCTGCGAGCCATTCTGGCTGATACAATTTTGGTAATTGTGCATCCGGTGAATGATCCACCGATAATCAACATTACTGATACTTTTGAGGCATTTGAGGATTTGCCGTCATCAAGTTACGATTTCAATCCATACTGCACCCAGGTTTGGGGAGAAAATGATGTTTTAACTTTATCAGCAGATAATTCAGAGCATATAGATGTTACTATCAATGACTTTACGGTAGTATTCGAATCAAATACATCGGATTGGTTTGGGACAGAAGAAATCACTTTTTACCTTGATGACAATGTTATGAACTCAAGAGTCAAAACTACAAGGTCCGAAAGTAAAAGTAGAATATCAAGAGACATTGTCAGCCAGGAAGTTTCAGTAACAATTCAGCCGGTAAATGATCCTCCAGTTTTAGAGCTGCAGGACTTTTTCAGTTTTACCGAAGATAGTTTGATGATCATGGATTTCACTGATTATTGCACTGATATTGAGCTTAATGATCTCAACTTGAGTATCTCAGGTAATTCACAGATCACAGTAGAAATAGATAGTTTACTGGTAATCTTTAGCACTCCAGCTAACTGGTTTGGTTCAGAGATTTTGACATTTACATTAGATGATAACCAAAGCAGAGCTTTTGCCTGTGATAGCCTTGATGTAATAATAACACCTGTGAATGATCCTCCAATATTGGCTATATTTGGCGACTTTGAAGCATTGGAAGACCTGCCTTCTGAGAGTTAAAATTTTAGTCCTTTCTGTTCTCAGGTTTGGGGTGAGAACGAGGTAATGACCTTATCAGCAGATAATTCAGAGCATATAGACGTGATGATAACTGATTTTATGGTAGTTTTTCAGTCTAATACTCCAGATTGGAGTGGTATGGAAGATATTACCTTCTACCTGGATGATAATGTTACTGACCAGATTGCCAGGGAAAAAAGATCAGTTAGCAAAAGTAGAATTTCTCGAGATATTGCCAGTCAGATAGTTCCAGTAACAATTCAGCCGGTAAATGATGCTCCAACTATACAATTACCAGATAGTTTATCATTTTTATATGGAGATTCTCTACAAATAAACCTTCAAAATTATGTTTTTGATATAGAAGATGATTCACTCGCATACTCCATCTCAGGTTGGCAGCAGCTTTTAGGCAATATTTCTGACTCTTTATTAACAATTTGGTCAGAAAATTATTGGACAGGTTCTGATACTATCACAGTGACAGTCAATGATGATACTCGGCTTGAAAGTTCAGATACTATGGTAATTCATTGTTTGCCATTACAGGAATTTTATGGAGATATTGATGTAAATGGGATAATTGATGCTTTTGATGCTGCCCTGATTTTGCGATATGTTATCGGAATTGATCCGGGTGCCGCAGCTCCACTACCCTGGGATGAATGGAGAATCATTAGAGCTGATGTGGATGGGAACGGTGAAGTGGAAGCTTATGACAGTGCCTTGATCCTGCAGTATGTTGTCTGCGTGATAGATCAATTTCCAGTTGAAATTGTGAACAGGAGAAAAGCTAATTCAGTTCAAAAAGATTCTGGTAATTCGCGACAATAAGAATATACATTATGAACTTGCTGAGGGTGGCAGGATGATTTTGTTGAATTAGTGAACAGTGAATAGTGAATAGGAAAACGGGAGACGGGACTGATGTAATGTAAGATTTTATCAACCGCGAATGCCGCGAAAGGAAGAGAAGATAGAGTTTATTGGCATTATATTTTGACTGGGTTTTGTGAAGTGGACAGTGGACTTAGTGGACGCAGTGGACATAGTGGACTTAGTGGACACGATGATGATAATCAGTGATTTGTGAACTGTAAATGGGAAAATGTGAGACGGGAAACCGTGAGTCGTGAGTCGATGAGAATGTAATATAATGTAATCAGACCAGGGATGGTCTGGGTACGCATTTTCACAATTTCTTAATTTCGATTTTCTCTTCATCTCTTCAAGTCATCATATTTTCATGTTTTCCAGTTTTCAAGCGCCTCTGCCCTGGTCATTATTTATTCATATTGAACGGATTACTCACTTAGGCAAGTCATTTTACACAAAATAGGTTTTATTTGTTGACTCGAAAATGATAATGGTTGATATTTGTAATCAGGAATTAGTTTTTTTTATAAGTTAGGAATAGTGAAAATATGAATTTTAATAAAAATTAGAGTGGAGGTTGATGATGATTCAGAGAAAACTATTGATTTTGGGGTTATTTATTTGTTCTATTTGTTTGATATTTGCTGATCCACCGGAGTTGTATCTTCTTACTGAGCAGATATTTGAGGAAGATGGTGAACTGGTAGTAGATTTTGTAGCAGATTCACTGGTGATTGATAATGACGGTGATGAACTGCTGATAACTATTGTGAATAATGAGCATATTTTAGCTGAAGAAGCTGGTTCAGTGGTTAGCTTTACTGCTGTAGCGAACTGGAATGGCAGCGAGACTATCAGTTTCTTTGCTGATGATCAAAATGGTGGATATGTGCAGGGTGAGCTGGATTTTACGGTTCTGCCGGTTAATGATCCGCCAGTTATTAACCTGCCAGCTACTTTTAGTTTTATGGAAGGTGAAATTCTCGCAGTAGATCTGAATAATTATGTGACAGAAGTTGATGGCGATGCCTTGAACCTGGCATTTTACGGTAATGAGAATATCATGATCAATATAGTTGGCGGTCTGGTTATCACATTGATGGCAGTGGAAAGCTGGATTGGAGAAGAAATGGGGTATTTCATTGTAGATGATGGCATGATGACAGCAACGGATTCTGTAATGATAGTTGTTACTGCGGGAACCTGGAATCATGCCCCGGAATTTGTCGATTTGCCGGAAGAATTGACATTTCCGGAAGATACTCCCTTTCAATTAGACCTGGGACCATATATCTTTGATGTGGATGAGGAAGATGAATTTGTCATTACAGTGAATAATAATCTCAATATCCAGTGTCAGGTAACAGGATTAGTGGTTTCTTTATCAGCTGATCCTGACTGGTTTGGCTCAGAAACTTTGTTATTAACAGTATATGACACTCAGCCGGGTGGAATGAGAGCGCATGATGAAGCCAATATCGATGTGAATGTAACCCCGGTTAATGATGCTCCGGAAATTGCTCTGCCTGATAATTTCACGCTTGATGAAGGTGAGGAATTATACATATCCTTTGCTGATTATATTAGCGATGTTGATGATGATGAACTGGAGTTGTCCTTTTCCGGTAATGAAAACGTCTGGATAGAAATACTGGCGGAAAATATTGTGTATATCTATGCCCCGGACTGGGTCACGGACGATGACACGGACTGGATTGGCACAGAGATGGTAACCTTTACTGTCACTGATGAGAGTGGGGCTTCTGCCAGTGATGATGTAGAAATAGTTGTTGAACCGGGCATAAATCACGCGCCAAGATTATATCTGCCGTATGAATTCTATATGGATGAGGATACGGAATTAATAGTTGATGTCAATAATCTGGTTTACGATGATGATGGAGATGACCTGGTGCTGGTGTGTGATTATCCGGAAAATATTACTGTCCTGATCGATAGCCTGCATGTGACATTTATTCCTGACCCGAACTGGTTTGGAAGTGAAACAATAACTTTTACGGTTTATGATACTTGCGGTGAAAGGCTATCTTGTACTGATACGACAATTATCTCGGTTTATCCGGTTAATGATGCTCCGGTAATTAATCTACCTGATAATTTCACGCTTGATGAAGGTGAGGAATTATACATATCCTTTGCTGATTATATTAGCGATGTTGATGATGATGAACTGGAGTTGTCCTTTTCCGGTAATGAAAACGTCTGGATAGAAATACTGGCGGAAAATGTTGTGTATATCTATGCCCCGGACTGGTTCACGGACGATGACACGGACTGGATTGGCACAGAAGTGGTAACCTTTACTGTCATTGATGATAGTCTGGCTTGTGCCAGTGATGTTGTAGAAATAATTGTTGAACCGGGCATAAATCACGCGCCAAGATTAAATCTGCCGGAGGAATTCTATCTGGATGAGGATACGGAATTAATAGTTGATTTCAACAATATGGTTTACGATGATGATGGAGATGACCTGGTGCTGGTGTGTGATTATCCGGAAAATATTACTGTAATGATCGATAGCCTGCATGTGACATTTATTCCTGACCCGAACTGGTTTGGAACTGAAACAGTAACTTTTACGGTTTATGATACTTGCGGTGAAAGGCTATCTGATACTGATACGACAATTATTTCTGTTTATCCGGTAAATGATGCTCCGGTAATTGATCTGCCTGCCCGTCTCGCTTTTATAGGGGAAGAAGTATTTACAGCGAATTTTGGCGATTGCCTCTATGATATTGATGATGATATTTTGGAACTTACCTGTTCAGGTAATGATCATATAGAAATTTCTATTACGGGTTATGTTGTTATGATGGAAGCAGAACCGGGCTTCTATGGAACAGAAATGGTTGATTTCACAGTAATAGATAGCCAGGGAGCCACAGCGTCAGATAGTGTGGAGATCCAGGTATTCCCGGGGTCTGGTAATCATCCCCCGGAAATGGAATTACCTGAGAATGTGAGCATTATGGAAGACAGCCTGTTTCAGGAAGATTTCAGTCTTTATGTTTTCGATCCTGATGATGATGAGCTGGTGTTAACCGCAGAAGATGTTCCCAATATAGAGATTATTATCGAGGAACTGGAAGTTACAATTATTCCCGATTCCAACTGGTATGGCGTTACTGATATCACCTTTATTGTTTTTGATATCTGTTCACGGGCATTTGCCAGTGATGTGCTCACTCTGGAAGTGTGTCCGCAAAATGATCTGCCCACAATAAACCTGCCAGAGCAATTTTTATTTGAAGAGAATGGCACCTTAACGATCGATTTCAGTCAGTTTGTGGAAGACGTGGATATGGATGAACTGCTTATAGCCTGTATAACAGCAGAAAATATAATAGTCAACATACAAGACCTTATTGTGACCTTTAGCGCAACAGAGAACTGGATTGGAACAGAGGAAATATTCTTTTATGTAAATGATTGCCAGACAAGACCTGAATATATGGATTCTACTATCGTAATTGTCAATGAAACATGGGAGCATAGATATGGAGATATTGATGATAATGGAGCTGTGGAATCTTTTGATGCGGCTTTGATACTGCAATATGCTGTGGGTATAAATCCTGAGCCTGCTGCGCCATTACCCTGGGAAGAATGGCGAATAGCAGCTGCTGATGTATCAGGTGATCTGGAAATTGGTGCTTATGATGGTGCGCTTGTGCTGCAGTATTACGTAGGTATTATTAATGCTTTCCCGGTGGAAACCGTGCGGGAATTTGAGATGTATCCTGATGCAGATATTGCGGTACGGCAGGAGAACGGCGTATTAGAGTTTAGTGGTTCTGGTGAGTTATATTCTCTGGAGATAGAGCTTGCTGAAGAAATCAGGGATATTGTCATAGATGAAAACCTGCTTTGCGTTACTAATGGCAATAAATTAGCTCTGGCTTCCGCATACCCGGTTAATGGTCATTTTCTTTCTATTCCAGCAGGCAGGAACTATGATAATCTGACATTTATCATTAACGAGCAGTATTATGAAGTTGTATTAAATGAAGGTGTTGAACCTGTGCCTACGCTGGCTGTTTATCCTAATCCTTTTAATCCGATCACCAATATTAGTTATGAGGTAGCAGAAAGTGGAAGTGTGCTTTTGAGAATTTATAATCTGAAGGGGCAAAGAGTGGAGACTCTGCTTGATAATGAAGTTGAAGCTGGGAGACATAACATAAGCTGGAATGCTGAGGGGCTGAGCAGCGGGACTTATTTCCTGTATTATAAAACGCAATCGTTTGAGGAAGTGAAGAAGGTGGTTTTGTTGAAGTAGTGAATGGTGAATGGTGAATGGTGAATGGTGAATGGTGAATGGAAAACGGGAGACGGGACTAATGTAATGTGGGATTTTATCAACCGCGAATAGACTTCCTAGATTACGCCCTATCAAGAAGCCGCGAACAAACCGAACAAGCGCGAACTGAAGAAATGTAAGATTTTTTACCACAGGGCACTGAGAGATATAAGTAGATTTTGCTTTTAGCTAAAAATTTGAATTCCGAGTTCCGAGTTTCGAGTCACGGGACTGATGTAATGTAAGATTTTATCAACCGCGAAAGCCGCGAATGCCGCGAAAGGAAGAGAAATATTGCTATTAATCAGGTGTTATCAGCATTGTAATCTGTTTTTTAAGTATTGGGAGCTCTATCTCAATTGTATTCCAGATTATCTGATAATCTATACCAAAATATGCATGGATAAGAACATTACGCATATCAATTGCTTCTCTCCACAATATTTCAGGAAATTGCTTCTTTAAATCTTCAGAAACCAGCCTGCAAGCTTCTCCAATTATCTCAAATCTCCTCACAACACTATCCT
Source organism: Candidatus Cloacimonadota bacterium (assembly GCA_021735645.1). Classification (GTDB taxonomy): domain Bacteria; phylum Cloacimonadota; class Cloacimonadia; order Cloacimonadales; family TCS61; genus Stygibacter. The sequence continues at coordinate 5,586 of JAIPGP010000065.1, read as the reverse complement.
GCAATTGCTGGTTGTTATCGAAATCTTCCTTACTTACACTTTTCATATATTCTTCGATAAGTTCAATTGATTCCAAGATATGTTTCAGATATGCAGTATCCCTTTCAGGCAGATTCATATATTACCTCTAATTGTTCTTTCACGTCATCTATAAAGTATTTACTGATGGCTCTTATCGTGACCAGATCAACCTTTATCTGGAAATAATCTTCCAGTTTTCTTTTCAGTCTGGCGAAGGTAAACAATCCTTTGGTATCAATAAAATCTACTAAAAGATCTAGATCACTATCCTCTGCTGCTTCATCACGAGCATAAGACCCGAATATTGCCAGATATCTTATACCCTCTTCCTGGCATAAACTATGAAGTTTCTGGTCACATCCATACTTTTCAGTAAATTTACTCATATTTTCCTCGAATCAATTCTTAATAAACCAAACCTTAGATAAGTTACATTAATTGGCAAGGAATAATAATACTGAGTCAAAGATATAAAAAATATTCTTCCGCTGAAGGTACTGAACTACACGGAAAATGTAATGTATTTTTGGAGTGAATAGTGATTAGTGAACAGTGAATTGGAATGTAATCAGACCAGGATGGTCTGTGTACGCATTTCCTCATTTTCGATTTACTCTATTCACTATTCACTTTTTTTCCTATTCACTGGTTAGAATGTAATCAGCCAAGGCTGACAAGATGTAAGATTTTATTAGCCGCGAATAGACTTCATTCTATTACGTCTCATCAAGAAAAACCGAACAAGCGCGAACTGAAGAAATGTAAGATTTTTTACCACAGAGAAATATAAGTAGCTTTTGCTTTTAGTTAAAGATTTGAGTTTTGAGTTACGAGTCACGGGACTAATGTAATGTAAGATTTTATCAACCGCGAAAGCCGCGAAAGGAAGAGAAGATAGAGTTTATTGGCATTATATTTTGACTGGGTTTTGTGAAGTGGACAGTGGACGCAGTGAACAATGTAGAACTCTGATTAGGTTCATCAAGTCCATTTTTTTCATTAACTATTTTTTTTATTGACAAGCATAAGCAAATATACTCAGCTATTTATCACATTTCGGGGGAAATAATAAAAAAGGAATTATTATGTTCAAAATTAGCCTGCTTTGTCTGATGGTTTTCTGTATTTCGGCTTTTCTTCCCGCTTCTATCATCCACACTATGATTGATGACGGTGATATCGACGGCATCAGAAAAGAATTAACTTCCAAACCTGATCTACTGGAAGAAAAGAACGAAAATCTGTTAAGCCCCTTGAATTATGCTGTTTGCGCTGGAAATCTGGAAATGACTAAACTACTTGTCAGTTTAGGTGCTGATGTTCATTCCGGTGATCGTGAGGGGAGTCAGCCATTGATAAATGCTGCAGCTATGGGAAATCTGGAAATCACTCGTTATCTTGTGGAGCACAGTGCAGAAATTGATCGTAAAGATGATAATGATAACACAGCCCTTTGCTTTGCCCTCGTTAGAAATCAATCTGAAATAGCCATTTATCTCCTGGAGCAGGGTGCAGATCCAAACATCACTAAGATGAACGGACTCCCGGGATTATTTTTTGCTGTGATAAATGGTGATCTGCCTCTGGTTAAGCAAATGATCGAAAAAAGCGCTGTGATAGATACCACAATTGTTTCCGGCGTTACTCCCCTTGTTTCTGCCTGCACGCATGGTCATCTGGATATTGTGAAATATCTGATTGAACAGGGAGCAAATATCGAAAAAGAAGATGATCAGGGCAGAACTCCCATTTTCTGGGCTGCCATGAGGGGTCAAAGCGCTTGCGTGGAATATCTGATTTCTGCCGGAGCCGATGTAAATAAAGTCAATAATGAAGGAGAAACTCCTGTTTTCCTGGCTACCGGTGACTTGACCACCCTCAAATTGCTCCAGGAAAGTGGTGGTGATATTCATAAACTGAATAATGCCGGCTCTAATTTGCTGATAAATATCGGCTGGAATGGTAACGTTGAAACCCTTACCTATCTGGTGAAGCAGGTTGATGTAAATCAGTTTAATGATTATGGCACATCAGGCTTTTATTTTGCGATTCAGCAGGATAGTCTGGAATTAGTTAAAATATTCCTGGAAAATGGTGCTGAACCTAACTTCGGCTGTTTGGAAAACTGGCAGGATAATATCACCCAGATGCCCTCTCATATTGCTTCTGAAAATGGTTATCCTGATATGCTCAAACTGCTGGCTAATCATGGAACTGATCTTAATAAGCCTGATCTAAAAAAAGGTAGAACCCCTCTGCATTATGCGGCAGCCGGCGGGTTTTATGATCTTGCAGAATATCTGCTTGAATCTGGAGTAGACTATAACTCCCCTGATACTTATAACATGACCCCGCTTGACATTGCCAGCAGATATGGGTATGAAAATATCCAGACCCTGCTTTTAAAATATGGCGCAAATCCTGCTACTGTCTCTGCTGATTTCCAGAATATCAATCCCCATGATTGCCGGATCATCTATACCGGTCATAGCGGCTGGGTATTGGAAACCAGTGATCACATCCTGGTATTTGATTACTGGAAAAGAAATGATCCTCCGGCAGGATCTTCCATCAAATCAGGTTGCTTGACCCGTGAATTTCTGGTGGGTAACAAACCTGTCTCCTTCCTCGTGTCCCACATCCATGAAGACCATTATGATCAGAGAATTTTTGAATTTGCCGATCTCCCCAATGTAGAATACTTATTCGGGTTTAATCCTGGCAGAAATGAAGAGATCACTCTCCTGAATGCACGGGAACCACTTTTGAGAGATGATTTTGAGATATATCCCATCTATTCTAATGATTCCGGAGTTGGCTTTCTGGTGGAAGTAGATGGACTAGTTATCTTTCATCCCGGTGACCATGCGAATAGAAATCGTGATCTCAGTGGAGATTATCTCCCTGAAATTGAATATATTAAATCACTTAATAAAGATATAGACCTGGCATTCATGCCCATCAGTGGATGTAATTTTGGTGATATTGAAGCTGTCAGGATCGGTGTTTATAAAACTCTTGATATCCTCCAGCCCCGGTATTTCATTCCCATGCACTCCGGTGGTAATGAGGCAAGGTACGGAGCATTTAACCTTCAGCTTACTCAGGATGGCTATAATCTGGATAAATTCTCTGCCAAAGACTCTGGAGACAGATTTATCTACAGCTATTAATGTAGATTAATCATCCTTGATTAATCCTTATATTATCCCATATTATGCAGTAGGATTTCACAAATAGCACCAAGTTTCTGGCATCCCCCTAGGCTGAAGCTGCGGAGGACTTGTAGCAGAGAAAATTACAAAATGATAATAAATATTTAACCAGTGAACAGTGATGGGTAAATCCAACTGCACTCATCCCGATAGCTCGGGATGAGCACTCTTTGCAAAAGCCTAACTCGGATAAACCGAAACCAAAAAGGAGAGATGCTTCAGCCACTTGGTGTAATCCTAATGCTGTGCGTAAATTTTATTGTAATACGCTATAATATAAGGAAGTCACTGAAGTGACTACATTTTGTCTGTACACCAATGCTCCCCCAAATGAATTTGGGGGTTAATTAGAGAACTTAACATTCAATTCTGGAAAAGAATTACAGAAAATTAATTTCGAGTGAGTTCAAATTCTGCCAAAAATTGACAGAATATTACTGGTAAGGTACTACTGCACAAAATGGGATTATGGCTTCTCTCCAGTTATCTAAAATAGATGATACATCACATTGAAGCCAAACTCCAGTGATTTTGCATCATTTTTGAAAGGGAGCAAATGATGAACAGTGTATCCAGTATATTCGCAGATGTTGTATCTTATCTTTCCACTTATTTGAATTCTGGGTGAAATATAATAATTGATCCCGGCAGCAAATTGGTAGTATTCTTCACTGATATCTGTCCATAATTCCACAATATCTTTGTCAGTTTCGATGATGGATACATCTCCCTTAAACTTATTATAGTCAATTCCTGCCGAGCTCCAAAACTCAGTTCTTGTATCTGGATACCAGCTGAATACGGCATTCAGGAAGAACTTATATCCTTCATAATCGCTTTTAATAAAGTCATCGAAAACATCTTCTGTATAACTGGAATTAAAGTGTTTATCATGGTCAATTTCTGAGTCAATATTGTAGTAATAAATCTCCCCGGTCAATTCAAACTGCCAGTCCAGAGCAAATACCCTTGAATATGCCCCATTAATGCCCACCCCATAATCATCAGTGGTATCTTCATAATCTTGATATTCATAAATATCGTTATCTGGTTCTTCATCATCTATAAAATAAGTTTCGATGTCATTATCTTCAATACTGTACATCTTATTATAATAGATTCCTGCGGCAATTTCCCAGCCACTTTCTCTCTCAAATACATTAGCCAGTTCATAAAGGTCCCGGAGAATGACAAAACTTTCAATATCACCATTTATCAACAGGCCCATCTCTTTAAGTTTCTGCCATAATTGTCTATATCGTTCCTTACGTAATTCCCTGCTGTCGAAAATATTCAGCGTTTCCAGTCTTAATAATTCATCAGCCAGAATTTTCACATCATTTGAACTGCATTCACGGGCAAGAAGCCGGGAATTTTCCAATTCCTGCAATATCTGTCTGGCGGTACAGGCACTGCCTGCATCTTCTATCCTGCCGTAGCCAAAACCGACTTTCACGTCTGCTGCGATATCATTGGCATCAAATACGGTATTCCTCTTCTGGTTAAAATTCTGGGATTCTGAATTATTTAGACCGTGGTAATAGGAGACATCCAAACAAGTCTGACCATACCATTTATCCCCAAGGTATCTTCTAAACAGGATACCTATATCGCTATTAAGGTGCAATAAATCCTGATCAGAAAAGGAATGCACAGTATCCTGATAAGTAGTATATTTACCATTGTTATCCAGACCCAGATCTCCGATTATATTTAACATAACCTTCCTGGAGAATTTCTTGAAATCATATTCAAGTCCCAAATCTGAGTTTAGTATCTCCTGTTTTTCAAAATAATAATCTTCTGAATTTACTACTTTCCCGACCATATCCAGCCACATATCCAGATTGTGGTCATAGTTATCAGGCATTTCATAATTATTTAAATCATATTCCACAGCCAGTACGACGCAAGGTATCAGCAGGGCTAATACCAGTATCAAGTTCATCTTTTTCATATTGTCCTCCTGTAACGAATATTCTATTTAACCTAAATTATGGTCAACATATTTTTTCATTATTTCATTTTTTTTTATTTAGTTCATAACTTCTGGTTCTCAGAGAGATTAATGACTCCTGATTCAGGATGAGGAAAAAACTATTGTCTATTGAAATCGGGATGTGATTTGACGCCATCATAGCGATGGTATCCTCCTTTGCCAAGACTTCGGAGGACGTCCCGCCATGCGCAAGGAGTGTGGGTTTTTGTTCATCGCAGGGCATTAATATTCGGGATTTTTAGAGATGGGTTAATTTCCTGTTTTTTGGACATTATGGACAGTATGGACTATATGGACAGTATTATTTGCCCATATTGTCCATAGCAAATAGATTAATGCCTGTCAAACGTT
>JAIPGP010000064.1 GCA_021735645.1 Candidatus Cloacimonadota bacterium | reverse complement strand
ATACTATCTTACGAAACTTGGTAAATCCCTCATCATAGCAGGTGAAAGACTTAAGGAGGTAGTGCTTATTCCAGCTTTAGATTATTAAATTTCTGCCAAAAATTGACAGAATATTAGTTGCAAGGTACTACTGCATAAACTGGATTTATACCTGTATTCACATACCCGCTAAGCCCTCTCTATAACCATATCCAGCCTTTGTTGTTATACCTTGTTACCACTTTTAGGTGATTTGGGGATTTATCCCGCTTCGGTTTACCGGGTTTTCAATGTTCGCAATGTTAACCTGGTAAACTGGTAAATTGAGTTATTATGCTTTTTTCTCTTCTGATTTGACTATTATAATTTCTATGGCAAAAAGCAGCAGTACTGCCAGTAAAAGATATTTCCAAAGCTCAAAACCATAACGTGCCTGGAAGATTGTCTCCTGCCAGTCAGCATCACACAGCGTGATCAATTTATCATCCGGCAGCGTCAGGTTCCGGAAGCGGCTTTCAGAATAATCCAGATTAACGACCAGAGGTAATTTTTCATCACCCTCCAGATATAATCCGGGCTGCCGTAATAAGATCTTTCTGCCACCAGTCTGAAAACTGCTGCCATCTGGATAAATAAACGGCTCTGCCAGCGGTCTGTAAAGCGTGCCAGCCAGAAACTGTCTGTTTCCTAATCCGGAAGATGCTGTATAGAGCAGCGAATTATAGGCAAGAATAGGGTAATTAGCATCAACCAGAAACGCTGACCTCAGGTCATTTACGTCAAAGAGCCAGAGCAAATTACCTGCTTCCTCAATCACTAGAGGATTGGTTTCTGCTTCCAGAATAACGCTGGCTGAGGTAGTTGTCTGCCATAAACCTCTGATAGCAGCCGGACGCTCGGCATCTAATCGGGCTGCTACTGGATGGTAGCGGTTCACCTGAGTAAGTTTCACCATCGTTTCCTGTTCCAGCACATTTTTGAATTCTAGTTTGAATTCTGCAGCCAGATATTCTCTGGCTCGCTCGTTAAGCTCGGTATCAGCCAGAAACAGCAGATTCTGTCCCTGCTGCTGCAGGTTACTGAGCACAAACTGCAGTTGTCCTGACCAGTCCGCATATTTCCAGACGATCAGGTTATCATAGTCTTTTAAGTTTTCCAGACTGATATTATCGCTGATAATATCGATATTATCTTCATTACCAGTATATATGCTGAGTATGGTCTGCAAAGTGAGTGGCAGTGAACTTTCACTAGTGATAATGCCCACCCGCGGCTGCTGATTATAATAGAAAGCAAAATAATAGCGGTTGTCATAGAGCAGCCTTTCATCACGCACGCTCACATACCCGCTGTGCCAGCCGGGACGCTCCAGCAAGATCACAAAGCTGTTTTGCTGCTTTTCCTCTGGTTGCAGATCAGTTACCTGCTCTGCCACAGTAGTTCCATCCAGCGTGAGCGAACAGATCACGTCATCTACCGGATTATCGCTGTTATTCACTACTTGAAATTCTATTTGCCGCTCGCTGCCTCTTTCCACAAAATTGCTGCTGATAAAGGCGTTTTCTATACTGAGATTCTGCCTCGATTCCAGTGCAGAAGTGGGTATTATATAAAGAGAACTCTCCAGTTCTCCAGTGAATTCCTGCTGCTGCAAATCTGTAACGAAATAAATCTCTCTGTTAGCTATCTGGCTCTCTTTCAGCCGTTCTTCTGCCAAAGAAATGACATCACCCAGCTTTTCCACCTGGGAGGTTATTTCTATGGAATGCAAAGCATCTGCTGAAAAACTGCCGAAATTTAGCCCGGCATTCTGCTCGTTCCAGCTTTTCTCCATTGTGAGCAGTATGCTGATATCGTCTTTAGTGAGCATGCCGCCAATAGTTTCTGCTATCTGCAAACCTTTATCAAGTTCTGTCTGCGAATCCACCACATAATCCATGCTGTAAGAGTTATCTAAAATCAGAGCAATTGCCGTAGGCGGATGATTTTTGTTTCCCTTCAGGTTTTCCAGCTTAATCGCCGGACGGGAAATCGCCAGCACAGTTAATAGTATAATCAGCATTCTGATGATCAGCAAGAGCAGATTTTTTAGATTAACTTTTTTCTTCTGTCTCTTTTCACTAAGCTGAATGAAGCGAATAGAGCTGAATATGATGCGAGGAGGTCGTTTTTTGGCAAAGAGGTAGATCAATAGCGGAATCAAAGTTGATAACGACAGGATGAGAGCTGAAGAATTCAGGAAGGTTAAATTAAACATAGCTTACTACAGTTTCTCGATTTTGATAAAGTTTCTTACCCAGTAAATAGAATCCTATCCCATACAATAATCCAAATACAGTATCGATGAAGTAGTGATAATGACCATATACAGTGGAAACAATCAACAGCAGAACAATTGGCAATATAAGCCAGCCAGTGAGTTTTTTATAGTCAAAGGCACAAAGATTCACAGTTACAGCCACTGCCACATGAGATGAAGGAAATGCTCCTCCCAGGTGCGGACTGCTGCGATAGATGAATGCCATTATCTGCGTGAAGAGACCGTGCCTGGCAGTTTCAGTTAGTTCCATCATACCCGGCAGATTTCTGCCGCCTATTACCGGCAAGATATTAAATGTCATATAGCACACGTAAAACACGAATGTGAGAGTAAATACATATCTTTTAAATTTAAGCCGGTCTTTAAAATAGACAAACAGGAAGAAAAGTCCCATTAGATAGTAACTGAAATAGCAGAAATGCAGTATTTCGCTAATCAGCCAGCTATCATAAGTTAATCCCCATTGAATAGCAGGTTGATAGCCAAAGATGGCAAGGTCTATCCGGGCGAAGAATTCATCTATAAAGTTCGGGAAAATTATCCGGTTCACTGCAACATTTACTTCGAAGAAATATAAGAAGAAAATCATTACATACCAGTCCCGCACAATTCTCCAGAACCTGTTAGGAAATTTGTTGTAAATTCGGCTGAGCACCAGCACAAAAACGATAATAAAACTGAAAATGGAAATATGCCTGAGCGGATCGTGCATCCTGTCGCTCGCTAAACCGTGCATCAAGATGCCAGCCAGGATATAGATTATATTCAGCAGGCAATAGATGATCACCAGGATGTCAATTGCCTGTAACAGGTTTCTTTTCTTCAATTTCTCAATTCTCCTGTTTTTTTTCTATTGGTTTGTCATAAACGCGATATACTTTATCTATTTTACCACCTAAAAGTTCAGACATGCGGTTCATCATCAGATTATTTTCCAGAATCCAGGAAAACTCACCCGTCTCCCAGGTACGCTTATGATCCATAGCTGTCTGAAAAGATTTTGCATAAAATGACAGATCAACACCCTTACTTCGATATTTTTCCGTAACGCCCATGATCGGCACCCGCAACCCGGTAATCTTGTTGCGCCAGTATAACAGCTTGATTATGCCAAAGGGAAATAATCTGCCATTTAATTTTTTAAGCACTTCATTATAATCCGGCAGACAGACAAATGTGCCTAATACTTCATCACCTTTCTCAGCAATATAGACAAATTCCGGCAGAGCAAAAGTGATCAGAGTATCTACTGTGTGCTGGAATTCATGCGGGGTCATTGGTACATAGCCCCAGTTTTTGCTCCAGGCATCTCGATACACCTGAAATACTTTATCCAGAAATTCTCGCTGTTTCTTTTTATCTTTCATGGGAAGGGTTTTGATCTCAAATCCGTAACGCTTCTGTGCCTGAGCGGCTATCTTCTTTACACGATCCGACAAAGGCTCAATTTTTATTCGGTATGCATATAAATCCATGGTCTTTGCCAGCCCCCAGTCTTCAAACAGTTTCTGGTAATAATCTTTATTCCAGACATTCATCAAAAAACTGGGACTGTGAAATCCATCCACCAAAAGTCCGGCTTCTTCATTCACCGAGAAGTTCATAGGACCGCGCATTGTATCGAAACCTTTGTTTTGCAGCCATTTGCAGGCTGCATCAAAAAGTGCATTAGCCACATTTTGATCATCAATGCTTTCATAGAAGCCAAAAAATCCAATATTATCGTTGTGAGTTTTGTTGTGTAGAGTATTGCTGTGGGCAGAAATGCGTCCCACTATCTTATCACCGGAATATGCCAGAAATAATTGAGCTTCAGAATGCTCAAAATATGTACTTTTGGCTGGATTCAGCATCATTTTCTGATCCATGATCAGAGGTGGTACCCAATATTCTTTTTTGTCATAAAGCTTGAATGGGAACATGATAAACTGCTTTCGCTGTTTTGCTGTACTCACTTCTACAATTTTAATATCACTCACGTATTCCTCCTGAACTAAATTTCTCCCCTCCTGCGGGATACAAATACATTGATTATCGCCATCAATATCACCAGCACAAACATCATACTGATAAATGCGCCTTCCTTTTCAAAAATCAGATTCAAAAAAGCCGGCATTATAACAACCAGATACTGTACAAAACGGTGCTGCTCAAATCTCAGGGTGATTATCAGGGCTATTAATCCTGATATCAGCATCGGTATGGGGGCAAAAAACATCACCAGTCCCATATAGGTAAATACGCCCCTGCCACCTTTGAACTTGTGCGTTACCGGCAGACAATGACCCAGAAGCATCATAAACCCTAAAGCTAATAACGATACATCTGAGGTTAAATGCGCAGTATATGGCATAAAATTCAAGATCAGCTTTAAGATAAATAAATAGATATATATCTTGCTGAAATCCAGGAATCCGGCAAATATTCCTAAGGACTTATCTATATTGCAATAAATATTCTGCGTGTCCGGATGACCTGTTCCCACCTTGTAAATATTCAGACTGCGAAAGGTCTTGGCAATTAAGCGTGCTGTTGACCAGCAGCCGATTGCATAGGATAAGATCATTAAAAGTATATAAGTTAATGTATCTGACATATTAATTCCTTATAGCGCAGGCACGTAAGCCAAACAGCACCGTGCCCAGCCGCAATAAATTTGCACCTTCTTCAATGGCTATCTCAAAATCATTGCTCATACCCATGGAAAGCCATTTTAGCTCCAGCTCAGGATAAAAACTGCTCAGCTGGTCTCGTAATTCCCGTAATAACCTGAAACTTCCTCTCAGCTCCGTCTCATTATCTGTGAATTTTCCTATGGTCATTAAACCGCACAATCTCACATTACTGTATTGATTGATTTTGCCTGCAGTCTCTAAAGCAGCTTGAGGAGCGATACCAAACTTGCTCTCCTCTCCGGAAGTATTCACCTGCAAAAGTATATCCTGCATCCTGTTGCGGGTTGCCAGACGCGCATTAAGCTTCTCCACTAATGCTAAATCGTCTATGGAATGAATTAATTCCGGCTCCAGAGCAAGTAATTTATTGATCTTATTCGCCTGTAAATGACCTATATAATGGAATTCTTTGTATAAACCTTTCAGTTGCGGTATTTTTAATTCTGCTTCCTGAACTTTGTTCTCACCTATATATTCCACACCGGCTGCCAGTGCTTCGCGGATTATCTCTACACTGTGCGTCTTGGTAACTGCTAGCAGCTTGATCTGGCTGCGACTGCTGCCAGCCCGTTCAGCAGACTTAGCTATCCGCTCTTCTACTTCTTTCAGTCTTTCTCTAATATCCATATTAATCCATTTTAGATTTTCAGGAACAGAATTTATTATCTCTCGATATGTCAAGCTAATTGCCAGCTTACTGGCATCCACCACATTCGTTATTTCTCTCAGGGGATAGTATTTTACCTGTTTTTGTTGCCTGTTATTCGATTATATAACCGCAAACCAGTGAGGATTTTTTGAGGGGAAGGGGGCATATTATTCTCAAATAATCAACGACTACAGCGTATTATGAACAATTGTTGCCTGGTTACCTTTTTGTCCACTACGTCTACTGTCCACAATCCAGAACTTCCATTCAAAAAAATCCCGAAGACTTGCATCTCCGGGATACCATCAAACTGGAAAGTTTGATCTACATTTAACCTCAAAAACCCATAATCACTTGATCACCATCACCTTCTGCTGACCTGCTATATTGCCGTTAATCCTTATCCGCACTATATAGAGCGCTGATGCCACTTCTGTTCCGTATTTATTGCGGAAATCCCAGCTTGTATTTAAGCCACTCTGGCTTAAGATATCTATCTCGCATTCGTACACTTTGCGTCCACTTATATTATAAACAAGTAGCTCCGCTGTCTTGAGCTCTGCTCTGCCCGAATTCCGCCACCACACTTCTATACTTTCACCTCTTATCTCACTTATATAAGCAGGATTAGGATAAACTATCAAATCAGAGGCTCTATGTGCCAGTTCTGTATTAGCAGTTGGAGAACTCCAGGGATTCCATTCATATGCACCAATGTCTATCTGATCCCCATATATCCGCACTCTGCCTGCTGCATCAAATTCCGGCAATTCCACTCCCTCAGGCAAGTCCAAAGTCCCACGGTCTATTGCCCAGGAACCTTCATTTAATTGATAATTCCCTTCTTCCGGAGATACAAAATCAGGATCAATATCCCAATTTGTTACATTTTGCCAGTTCATTGTTCCGGGATTGCCATAAATCCCCTGCTGCTCACCAGTGATGATGTTATGGTCTGCCTTGAATTCTGTCTCACCTGCATTATTAAATACTACTGAATGTGACAGATCATCATTACCCCAGATGATTGTGTTGATCAAATTTAAGTCTCCTCCATCTGAAACTGCTACTGGAGCACTGGCGAAAAATGGACCATCTAAACTGTTATCACTAAAAGTACAATTGATAATATTGGTTTGCACATTAAATAATGAACTATAACATACTCCAGAAGCCGCCATTGGCGTTCCCGTATTTATTCTTGTGTTATTTGTGAACTCACATCCGATTACATCTGAATTGAAATCATAAATCTGGCTGCTGGGATTAATATTACAATCCTGGTTGTTACGCATTATCATGTTATTTATTGTTAATCCGGTATTCTCAGGAAAAATATTTGTTGTAGTTATTGAATGTCCACTTACATTACCCTCAAAAATCATATTGTTCATTATTGTGTTCAATGATGAACAAATGATCATAAATGAGCTATAATCACAATCTATTATTTTTAGTCCCTCCATTTCAACTATTCCTGAAGCATAATCCTTATGCATAAGCTTTATAAAACAATTCCATGCTCCATTATCTCCACTTCTGATTGTCATATCACTTACTTTGTAATCAAAGTTACCACCAAAATCTACAAAAAAACCAGTTTCATTTTCAAGATCAATTATTGTCTGAACTATTCCTGCTCCTTCAAGAGAGACATAGTCTCTCATTGTCACAGGAAATACCTCTCCATTACTAACTGGATAATACACTCCCTCTGCCAAATGAATAGTTCTGTGATGTAAACTGTCTGCTTTTATATACCGTAAAGCTTTGCTTAAACTCCTCCAGGGACTGTCAACTGTTAGTCCTGTATTATCATCTACACCCTCTGGGGAGATATATAGATCAGATTCTATTCTTTCTATTTTCGCTGCATTAAAATCAAGTAAAATATCTTCATAATTTTGTTCATAGTCATTGTGTTGAACAATATCATATCCTAATGGTTCCCAGCATGTTAGAGTATCAGCGATTACATTTATTGATATTCCAGGACTTAAATTGTTACAGATATCTTTACCAAATGGTGCATCATTTAAGTATATGCTACATCTATTTGTTTCGGAAAATACAATTGGAGCATGAAGAGCTCCAGATGCAATTCCACCTGCTCGCATAGAAGCGGTGTTATACCTGATTGTTACTCCTGAAAGTTCTACTGGATCATAAACATTATATATTCCTCCTCCTTCATAAGCACTATTATTTTCGATTATACTATTACTGATTACTAATTCCGATTCTAAAATTAGTACACCTCCACCATAACGTTTACTCCCAACTAAGATATTGCCTATCCCATTACACAATGTAAAACCCTGTAATAATGTCCCATCATCTTCTCCATTCATCACGCATACACAACTACCTTGTTGATTTCCATCAATAATGGTCTCATGAATATAATTCCGTTCACCAGTCTGCCACTCCAAACTCACAACCGATATTGTCTTACCCAGATAATCGATATTCTCAAAATATCTGCCCGGATAAACCATAACCACATCTCCAAACCCAGCCTCTTCTATACCATCCTGAATACTTAGATAATCTCCACCACCCTCAATATTCACCTCAATGATTTCACCATAGCAAATACTTACTATCATAAAAAAGCCAAGAAATATTAATCTTCTCATAACATACTCCACCTAAGGTTATCGAGTTGAGTCTTTGTACTCAAAGGATCGACTTGAGAACCGTCCATATAGCTGCCAACTGTTTAGTTTTCACAACTACATAGCGATCTCAAGTCAATCTGATGCATACATCATCTTAATTCGATAGCTCAATCATCTTTCACTACTTGAGCATTACCGCTTTACGATAAATATTCTCTTTACCAGCTTTCAATCTGATAAAATATACTCCACTACTCGTCTGCAAACCACTATTGTTTTTGCCATCCCAGACAATTTCATAATCACCTGCTCGATACAATTCATTTGCCAGTATCCTCACTTTCTGACCCTTGATGTTATAGATATTCACTTCCAAAGGCGTTTCTGCAGCCAAACTGAAAGCTATATTAAGTTCCGGATTAAAAGGATTTGGATAACAATTCAATTGGATATCTGCCTGAGGAACATTATCTGTTTCTTCAAAAGAAACTAGATAATAATCACCCGGCATTCCTGTATAAAGATTAGCAGATTTCTTACTGCCTGTCTCCTGATCATGTACCAGATAATCCTTGTAATGCTCAATTTCCTTTCTACCGCCATACCACAATTCAAACTCAATATTCTGCCCGATCTCTTCTTCCAATATATAAGCACATATCTGAGTTGTATCTGCATCCACTTTTTCTGCTCCCCGGCATTCTCCATCTACAAATATCGCTATCTCGTCCGGCAGATTGCCCGGGTTCAAAGCTGCGTAGATCGGAATATAATCAGATTTCTCCTCATATTCATAATGCTCAGCAAATTCCCGATACAACGGCTCTCCACTGCGGCAGGAAGCTTCCCAGCAAAAAGTCGTATCACTCACCGACTTCAAGATCACCAGATCACCGTAATTAAATGTATAGGTCGGTAATCCTATCCAGCGCTGATCTGTAGAGTTTCTGCTCATGCTCCAACGATAGGTTTGCACCATTAGCAAGCTATCCATCACTGCTTCAGGTATGGCATCCGATACCTGCTGGCTGTCTTTAAGAAAGTATCCCATCCAGTTTTTGGTGCTGTCACTTATGGATAATTCAGTGTCTGCTTCACATAATCCGCCCCGATAATACAGCTTTGTTCCTCTATTATCGCGAAACATCTTCATTCCCATAGTGCTACTTATGGTTTGATCTTCATCTGGTGACCATTGCCACTCATATACATTCCAAGAACCACTTAACCAGTCACTATTATCTGAATATTCCACATGAATACTATCAGGTCTCGGGTTCCAGTTGGTCAATACACTGTCAGGTGGCAAGTATTGCCCTGTGTTAATTGTATCTGCCACTATCATCTTAGGAAAGCACCGCCATTCCCAGCTTATCCGGCTGCCGTTATATTCCCAGTTATAAACTTCCTGAGGATGATATTTATAGCCAATATCAGGATAGGTACCATCAGGATCAGTATTGTTATCATTTCCAGCATCAATGCACGGACTCAACCAGTGCAATCCATACACTTCCCCATCAGTAAAAACCGGGTCAGCATCAAAACAATAATTCCCTGTAAATGGCAAATCCTCTATATCGCAATACCTTATCCCATTCTCCGATATCCGATCATCATATTCATCACCGGAATTATTCCATAAGATTGTCTCGGATATAGAAACATCCTGATTGGCACTCCCCAGACTGATCCCCCCGCAATCTACTACACAAGTATCACTTTCATTATTGCAAATTGTGCAGTTGTTAATCTCAATATTCTGTCCCCTGTCCAAGGCAATAGTTCCCAGAAATTCCGTACTATCTGGATGTTCACACTGATAATTATCTGCTATCAGTAGATTTTCCAGATCACCAATCTGTAAACTCCCCGTATCTGCATAGATCGCACTACCCTCATAATTACTGTTTCCACTGAATACACTACTAATGATATTGTAATAACCACATCCATACATGTAAATACCACCACCTGCCTGTCCTGTATATAATATTGTGTTATTCTGAATGTTATCTTTTAGCTCACATCCAGATATTCCAATACTATCATTTATTGAGTAAAAATATAAACCGCATCCACTGACATTGCAAGTATTTGAATTTATTTCTGTATTTTCTATTCGCAATTTTGATATCCCTGCTATACATGCTCCT
Source organism: Candidatus Cloacimonadota bacterium (assembly GCA_021735645.1). Taxonomy (GTDB): domain Bacteria; phylum Cloacimonadota; class Cloacimonadia; order Cloacimonadales; family TCS61; genus Stygibacter. The sequence continues at coordinate 13,017 of JAIPGP010000064.1, read as the reverse complement.
CCACCGCTTCCTGCTGCCTGATTACCATTTAAATTGCAATCTATGATATCATTTCTTTGTATTGAACCAGCCCCTCGTCCTATAAATGCAAATCCTCCTCCTTTGCCATTAATATGGATATTGCTCTCAATTAAGACATTATCACAGTAAATTTGTTCACTCCTGCTACTGAATATTCCACCACCTGCCGGATCAATAGACAAAAATCCTTCAGCAACATTATTTGTTATTTCTGAATCAATTATCTGCACCTTACATCCATTAAACTCATCTTTAGAAAAAATATGTATTCCTCCACCATCGGTATGGGAATAGTTGCTATCAATTCGTGTTCCTTCAATAGTCAAATTGCTTTCAACTACGTTAATTCCTCCTCCGTTTTGAACACTATAACTTTCTTCAATGTATGCTGAATTATTAATTATCTCACAATTAGTTATCTGAATACCTGTATTGCTAATTGTTCCACTGTTTATAATTTTTATACCTCCACCACTAAGGGCTTCATTATCTCTAAATATACTGTCCGTAAAATATATATTGCCTTTGTAGGTTTGTGCAAAAAATCCCCCTCCATATTTTCCTCCAAAATTTGACTTAACTATTGTTTCATCAATTGTTACCTTGCTAGGCAAACTTGCAATTCCACTTTTCAAATATATTCCTCCCCCTCCATAGTAAGTAGTATCAGATAATACATTGTTTTCAATTGAGCAATATTCAATTAACAGTTCATCACTACTGTTTTCAAATGCTATTCCACCTCCGTGCCTGGCAGTGTTTCTTGCTATATCACATTCAGAAATAGTTATTTTACCTAAAGGCTGATCTATGTCTGATGACGTATAAATGTAAACACCACCTCCATTTTGTTGACAGTTATTATCCACAATTTTACATTCTCTAAGTTCTATCTCAGATGTTGTCAGACTATCACCGCCAGGGATATATATTCCTCTGCCGTTCACTTCATCAAGATGTGAAATGGTAAAACCAATTACACTAATCTGCGCACTGTCAATTTCATATCTATCAAAATATATCAAATCAGTACTCACACTATCTCCACAAATATAGGTATTTTCTGTTAAAAATGTTCCACTGCTGTCCTGTTGACTGCATAGCGTAAAAGATATGTCACGCTCAATATTAAGGCTTTCATAATAATGTTCAATACTGTCAGCGCATGACCAGACAATAATGCTGTCTCCTGCTGCCAGGGCAATATTCTCAATTGCTGCCTGAATAGTACTAAAATCTCCACTGCCATCATGCTTCACCTGCCAGGAATAAGACAATAAAATCACGGGTAACAGTAAAACGATCATCAAACTGATCCTTTTCATTTTTACTCCAATTGAATAGTGGTATTAATAACTATGCCCTATCTACAAAATATCCCAAATAACCCAAATGTGATACCACGAATACTATTATTAATTTACCTTAATCTCTTGTCAATAATTATTTACTTCACCCGCATCTCCTAAATAATTAATTATGCTGCTAAGTCACATGTTCTGTAGGGACTTGCCAGGTATAACGCAGATGTCTTACAGTCTTTCCTTAACCCCCCACCCTTCCCTTAATCATACACTTGTTTACTTCCGTACACCTTTATTTTCTCCATCTTTAAGTTTAGAACAATAGTTTCATACACTTAAAATTCTACTGTCAAATTGACACTTCGCCATAAATGTATTATTTGTAGTTATTTAGATATTATTATATCCCTTTGCAACTACCCTGTACCCTCCCTGTGGGTTCCCTGTGGGTTCCCTGTGGCTTTCTTAGGCATATTTTATTGAATTCACCGTCGCATACACCATTATCGTTATCTTATTTTATCACAATGTTCTATTTATATATTCATTATTTATTCTCTCAACAGAAACAATGAACTTCAATTCAAAAAACAATCCCGAAGACTTGCATCTCCGGGATTTCATCAAACTGGAAAGTTTGATCTACATTACTTCTTGCGCCTGGTGGTTAAAAGGAAAATAGCCGGGATCACATACAAGGTCAAAATTGATGAAACAAGTAGTCCTCCAATAGATACCACACCCATCGGCTGACGGAATTCCTTGCCAGATGCTCCCATACCCAATGCCATGGGCAGCATACCTAATATGATCGCCAGGGTTGTCATCAATACGGGTTTCAGTTTTGTGGGTGCCGCTTCGATTAAGGCATCATGACTGCTGTAATTTTTATCACGTATCAACTGGTTTGTGTAATCCATTATCAAAATAGCATTATTTACCACAATTCCCACCAGCATAATAATTGAGAGCATGGAGATCATATTGATCGTTATTCCCGTAATATATAATGCTGTAAATACTCCGATCATTGCCAGAGGTAAGGTTGCCAGAATAATAAAAGGCTGTAAGAATGATTCCAGAATGGCTGCCAGCAGCATATAAGTCATAATAATTGCGATTAGCAGCACAAATGCCATATCACGCAGATTCTCATTCATCATTTTTGTGTTTCCGCCCCAGTCAATGCTGTAACCAACCGGTATATTCAGGCTATCAAGTCTTTTATTGATCTCAGTATTTACTTCACTTAAACTATAGCCATTTGCTATACCACCTGTGAACTTGATAGCTCTGATCTTATCAAGATGTTGAACCTGTGATGCCGTCTCAGTAAACCTGATCTCACAGAATTGCGCCAAAGTATATATCCCTCTCTGGGTTACCACGGGGATTCTGCCGATCTCTTCCGGAGTATTCACCTCAGCATCAGAATAGCTTACTCTGATCTCATATTCATTATTATTCTCTTTATAATATGAAGATGCCAGAAACCCTTCTAAACCGCTTCTTAAAGCATAGGCAAGATCACTTATTGAAACTCCATATTCCGCCATTCTTTCCCGATCAGGGATAAAACTCACCTGGGGATTTCCTTCCTTGGAAGATGTGTCAAAATTTGTCAGTCCCGGTACATCCTTCAATATTTCCACGATCTGTTCATTAAGTTTTTGCATTTCCCCTGAATCATAGCCTGTTAAACTGAATTCCACAGGATCTGAGCCCATTGACATAGTAGTCTCTTCTCCTACCCTGATGCGAGCATTTCTCACATGCTCCAAATCCTGCATTAGAATATTGGAAACTTCCAGAGTTGATAAATCCCGTTCATTAATATTGATCAGCTTTACACTCAGGTTTGCCACATGAGTTCCTCGCGTTGTTAGATCAATCTCTCCCAGCTTGCTTAAAATATGCTTCACTTCCCTATGCTTGGTAATGATATCTTCTACTTCCTGCACTTTTTGCTCAGTAGTAGCCAGATCCGTTCCCGGTGGTAATTCCATTCTCACATTAATACTTCCCACATCGGAATGAGGAGAAAATTCAAATCCCAGCTGCTTTGCCAGTTGGAAACTCATTAATAGAAGCACAATGGCCACAATGATCACCAGACTGGAAATCCAGCGGTTACCCAGAATTAATTTAAGGGTTTTACCATAAAAATTCTCCCAGCCGTTAAATAACTTCTCAATGCTCTCACCAACTTTATTCTTTTTCGGCTTTTCCGGAAGAATTCGTGATGCCAGCATCGGAGTGAGGGTAAAGGATATTAATAATGAAAATAAAGTGGCAAAAACCACTGTCATGGCAAAAGGCCTGATTGCTGAGCCCACAATTGAATGCAGACTCGCCAGCGGTAAAAATACCGCTATATTGGTCATTGCAGATGCTATCACAGCAACTGTGATCTCAGATGTTCCTTTCTGGGCTGAGTTTCGACGATTCTCTCCCAGATGCTTATGACGGAATATATTCTCCAGCACCACCACCGCATTGGTCACTAGTATTCCCACTGAGGTCGATAGTGCCATCAAGGTGATAATATTCATAGTATAACCCATTTGACCCATCAGGAAAAAACTGCTTATTAGTGATACCGGCATAGAAATTGCCGCTATAAATGTTGAGCGCAAATCGTGCAGAAAAAATAGCAATATTAGCGATGTAAGCAGGATTCCCATCAGAATATTGGAAACCGTGTCTTTCACTGAATCATGAATGTGATCAGCATTTGTGAATATCTTTATCAAATGTGTGCCTGCCGGAAGCAGCTTCTGGATATCATCCATACGATTATCTGCTTCTTCATCCACTTTCACCACGTTTCCATCCCGGCTGATTACCAGTCCCAAACGAATTATATTATCATATCTTTTATGCCCTTGATTATCATAATAGGATGTTTTTATCAGTTGCTCTTTTTTCCCATCTGTCACCTCAGCAAGCTCTCGCAATCTGCGCATTCCATAAGCAGTGGGTATCCGCATAGCTTTCAATTCGTCCAGATTTTTAAATTCTCCTTCCAGCTTGGTGCTCAATCTCTCGCTTTGCACCTCAAAGCTGCCACCACTCATATTCAGATTCTCTGCCGATAATATCTGAGATACAGCCGGTAATGATATACCCTGGCTTTTAACTGTATTTTGCTTAAAGGCGATCTGGATCTCTCGTTCCACACCACCATCTACTTCCACTTTTGCCACTCCGGGTATCTTGGAAAATTCTTCTTTTAATACGTTGTTTGCCAGATCATACATCTCCACATCGCTCAATTCACCGCTGAGGATATATTCAATTCCGGCTCCGGCAAATGGATCCACCTTTTCAATTTCCGGCTTCTCTACATCACCTGGTAAATTATTTAAAATGGCATCTATCTTATCCTTGATCTCCTGCAAGCCCAATTGATCATCTTTGCTCATCAAAAATTGCACTACTACCAGAGAAAAATTCTCTATCGAATAGGATTCGATCTTATCTATTTCAGATACGGTGGATATGGCGTCTTCTATCTTATCTGTCACCTGAGATTCCACGATCTCTGGACTTGCCCCAGCATAAATCGTCTGAATTGTCACGATAGGTATTTCCATCTCAGGCATCTCTTCCAGATTCATGTTCCGATAGGCGATTACACCAAATACCACAAACACCATTATCAGCATGGTCGCAAGTACTGGACGCTCTATTGCTAATTTAGCTAAAAACATCTATTTTCTCCCTTACTGGCTGATCTTTACCAGACTGCCGTCTTCCAGCAGATTCCTGCTCTCAATCACCAGTTTGTCTCCAACCCTCAGCCCACTTGTTATCTCAAAATCCAGTCCGCGGAACTGCCCTGTTGTCACGTATCGCTTCTCTGCCAGATCACCTTTTATAATATACACATAATCACCACTGCTGTCTCGCAGTAAATTCTTCTTTTCCACCACGATTGCAGCAGGATTATGATACACTTCCAGTTCGATCTGCGCATTGATATTAAATTTCATGATCTTTTGCGGATTAGCAAATTCCAGATCCACTTCAAAAGCTCCTCTGCGTTCATTCATGGCATAGCCAACAGCCATCACTTTTCCCTCGTATTCTATTCCCTGCCATTTGGCAATTGCTGTTGAACCCTTATTTATCATGCTAATTTCTTTCTCAGTAACGGTTACTTTGCTCTTCAGCTTGTTCAATTCTGCTACTGTAAAAAGCAGATCACCAGCTTCCACATGGTCAGTCTTTTCCACATATATTTCTACCAGATAGCCGTTGATCGGGGCTGTAACTGCTAACATCTTCTCCACTGTTTTTAATTGTGATTCTGCTGCCAGATAGCCGGCTTTCACGTTGTCCACTTCCTGCTGAGATATTCCGCCTTCATTATAGAGGTTTTTTAACCGCTCATAACTCGCTGACATTACATCATAATTAGCTTTCACTGCCTGATAATTCATCCCCGAAAGATCCTGAGGAAATGTTACTATCACATCACCCTCTTTTACCAAATCTCCTTCTTCAAAATTAACCTTCTCGACTGTGCCGCCCACTAATGACTGCTCAGTTGCCTGATTAACCCCTGATAATCTCCCACTGTATTCAAGCTTTTTGCTGAAATCTTCCTCAGACACGACTTTCACCTTTACAGGTACTCCATTTTCCTGATGCAATTGCTCCAGACTTTTACTTTCAACTGCTTCCTTTTTGCTGCAGCCACTTAATAATAATATCCCTGCTGCTAATATAATTATGTATTTATTTCTCACTTTACTTCTCCTTTCTCATTTTATCTAAATCTCTTCCGATTGCTTTATCAAAATATATCTTTGCCAGTATCACTTCATATATGGCATTACTATAGCTCAATTTTGCCTGCTGCCGGTTTAATTGTGCATCAGCTATCTCAAGCTCTGTGCCCTGTCCATTGGCATATCGCGATTGGGCTATCTTATATCCTCGCTCAGCCAGAGCAGAATTATTCTCCTGTACAGATAGTTTCTCCCGGCTGTGATCCAGGTTTTGCCAGGCATTGCGAATATCAAGCTTGATCATTTCCTGAACATCTGCATCAGCTTCTTCTGCTTTAACTATTTCTGCCTGAGCTTCCCTGACTTCACTTATCCTGGTCAATCCCGTAAATATTGGCAATTGAAATCCCAGTCCCACGCTGGCCTGTGTGCCAAAATCATTTCCTTCAATTTCATAATCATCAGCTGCTGTATAAAAATTATAACTGGCTGTCAGGGCTACCACCGGGAAGAAATCCGCCTTTTCCATCTTGGCCAGCACTTCCTTGATCCGCACATTCAGTTCCGAAAGCTGAACTTCTATCCGATTGCTCATCCCTTCATCAAGTGCTGCTTCCAAACCTAATTCCTCTGGCTCAGGTAAATTATAATCCGTCTCCAGCTCAAAATCTATATCTCCCCTATAACCTATATAATTGCAAAAATTCTCCCGACTGAGATTGAGATCATAACTCGCCTGTAATACCTCTGGCTCCATTTTTCTATATTCCAGCTCTGCCCGTAATTTATCATATTCTGAAACAAGGCCCTGCTGATACATCTTATCCACATCCTGCAAGTGCTCCTCGGTTAATGCTAAAGCATCATTCTGGATCTTCCACACATCTTCCGCCAGCTTCACTCCATAATACAATCGAGTCGTCTCATAGATCACTTCCTGGATTTTTAAATGGTAATTCTCTTTCTGGATATTGCGCACTCTGTCTGCTATTCTGATCCCCGATAATAGCTTGCCACCTGCAAATAATACCTGACTGATTTGCAGACCTCCTGCAAATGAGCCCTCTTTTAGCACTGATGCCGGTAATAATGAACTCACCATGCCATCCAGATAACCAGCTATCAATTGCTGATTATCCCAAAGTACTTCATCTGTACTGCTCATTGTACCCATTTGATCATCCAGCATATCAGTCAAACTTTCCATCTCAGTCTGGGAGGATTCTGGCAATTCTGTCCTGCTTAGGCTATATTGCCCCTGCAATGTTAATTGGGGAAGCAGCATCCCCCTGGCTGCATAATACTTCTGGTCATATACTTCCATTTCTGCTTTTTCCTGGTTTAAGCCATGATTGTTCTGTAGAGCTGCTGCTATCGCTTCTTCCAGTGACATACTCATCAAATACAGCGGAAACAGCAAAATTAATATTATTAATCTCTTCATATTTCTTTCCTTATTTTTTTTATTCCTTCCAGCATTGTATCAATTAAAAATTCATAGTTTATCCTCATATCTTCTTTATTGTTTATTATTTCAACTCCCGGTATCTCATGATAAAATAAACTGTTTATACAATTCAACATCACGATCATAAAACGTTCTATATCAAGGTCTTCCTTGAAACTGCCATCTGCTTTACCCTCCTCCAATAACTCCCTGAAAACCTTGAAAAATCCCTGAAGCATCTCATTTGCCAATTGTTGGACTCGCTTTAAACGTATCTTCACTATCTTCAAAAATATCTTGATCACCATCTCGCTGTGTCGCTCATATAACTGGATAGGGATCATTAAAAAATAACGTAATCTCGTGACTGTATCTATCTGATCATCACTGCTTTTATTCAATTCCTCCATGTATTTGCAGCCCTCTCTCTCCATCACACTTAAAAATAGCTCTTCCTTGCTTTTGAAATAATAGTAAAGACTTGCCTTGCCGCTGCCAATAGCAACTGCTATCTTGCCCATTGATGTGTTATCATAGCCCAGCTGATTAAATAACTGCCCCGCAGTCTCAATAATCCCTTCCTTTTTCTTATCAAAGTCCTTCATCATAACCTCCGTCGTCCTATCCGGTTCGACCAATTTGACCAAAGCGGTCGAACCGGTCTAGGACGTCAAGTACTTTTTCCAGATGAGTAGGATATTATAACTGAGAATGTTCAGTTTTTGTTATTGATTTATCCCTGAAAGGGATTCACTGCGGCAAAGCCTGATAGCATCTGGTTCTCACGGACTACCTGAGGTTGATGATAAAAAGCCACTAACCTCCCCCAAACACCGTCACACTGGTTATAAAACTAATGATGAGATAATACTGGAAGAACACTTACAGGAACTTCTAAGAGAATTTAAAGTAGAGTGAATGATTAGCCGTTGATAATCTTCATTTCTTCTTCAGTCAAAATATCGTGACTGGAAAAGAAAGCAAGACCGGCAAAAGTTCTTGGGCATCGATTTTTCAACCACTCAATGAGAGGATTTGCAACTGAATTTATATCATGATATTCAGAAAAGCCCATACCAACGATAAATTTCGTATCAGGTGGAGCTTCCTTTTCCCATTTCTCATAAGGTAATTTCCGCTGCATACGCTCTAAATTGCCACCTACAGGCTCTTGTGGAGAATTATATGCCATGGGGACAATTGCATCCAGGCTTCTACCTAATTCCTGCATAGTAACCTCCGGAAAAGCATCATACCACCAGCCAGTTGCAGCAGAAAACTGAAAGTCCGGCATTTGAAAACCTTCACTTTGATTGATATGTTTTCTGAAACAAGCCAAAAGCTTGATATACCTGGAAAAAAGTTCATGTATTCTCTCAAATTTGAAATCTTTTCTGCCATGAGGTTCCACATCAAGATGAATTCCCTGAATTCTATTCTGAGAATGAGTCAAATTATAATTATTTAGAGCATTTAGCTCTTGCTTTATCCTTTCCTGATACTGATAGCCATCATCCAGATAAAAACGATCCTGAAATATCATAGCGTGAATTGCTAAAGGCTTCATATCAATGATCATTTTCTCCAGCCTATCCTCGTCAATAGTGCTCCTGGAATCCATAAAACAGCTCATAGATGCAAATAAATCACTAATACCATAGTCCCGGGCGATCCGTGAAATAAAATTGCGTCTGGCAGTTCCAGATAATTTATCTATACCATATTCCCAGAGATATCTTCTAATTTTCATCTACTTAAATCCTTATAATCTTGATTTTTTAATTCAATACTATCTGAGCGATTTTGGTAATATTACGCGCATCATCAATGCTGAGGTGATGAGTGCGGGTAAGAGAATATTCAATATCCGCAGTGCCTGCTTCATCCACAACCTCCCGAGATATTGAAGTAAAACTCTCTGCAAAAATCACTAAGCAGTGCCCTATCGACAGAACTAACAAAACAAGGGAATTCACCCAAAAAATCTCCCAAGTATCTCCATCCAAGTAAAGTCCATAACATTATTCCAGCAAGTAGCCTTCAGTTCCAGGATGATGTAATTCATAATACATCCTCTAAAATACTTAATGGTCATTATGAATACTTTTAATTTTGTGTCAAATGATAGGGTTAATAATAACTTCCATATACTGATTATTATATGCATATATTTTCTGCATTCACGTCTATTGTAACAATGGAGGATTTACTCCCATTGCATGATAGAGTTCGATTTGCTTTTTTATCATTTCTCTCCAGTGTAGATGCCTGCCCTGCTATTCAAAACATTCAATAACATCAAATTCAGCAAGCAGATATTGCATGACTGGAAATATCTAACAATGTGCCTGACCTCGAATGCTTCTGAGAGATGGAATCGGAAAATTGCCAAGGTGATAGCTAAGAGGTATGGTTTGAAATCCAGGAAGTTTGTAATGCAATTGATCACCTCATTATGGTTGAAGGAAGCGATCAATAATCCGAAACATTTTGAAAAATGCTTTATTGATGACATCAATTTACCACGCATTTGTCAAGAAAACCTGAAAGTGTGCAGTATTATTGATATTATGAAGCGTAAATTGTTACTGTGGGTGGCGTGATGTTGAAAAGTCTCGCTATTTAAGACTGCAAACTCTGTTTTTTCCACTTGACATTAATTTAATAATCCTGATTATGTAAATTATTGATATGAAATTTATATCTAGAGGGAAAAATTATGAAATATTTTATTTTAATCAGTGCAATGTTATTCCTTTTATCATGTAGCAAGTCGCCTGTATGGGATAACCCTTATGATACAAATTGTGATCTACCTGAACCAGAGAATGTACAGATTGAAAACATATCTTTAACTACAATAAAAGTAACCTGGGAATATGGACTTGATAATATTGAAGGATTCAAGATTAACCATAAATATAATGGAGTGTGGCAAGAAGATGAAATAGTAGCTGCTGATCAACATACATTTACGGAAGAAAACGTGCCTTTGAATGAGGATTTCCAGTATAGTGTTACTGCTTTTGCAGGGAATAATTTTTCTGACACGATAGCGTCAGATATTTTTAGCAATGTCATCCCTGAGCCCTCTACATTATCTTATAATCGACTATCAATTAATCGGGTAGCTTTAAGTTGGATTGATAATTCTGAAGGGGAACAAGGCTTTAAGTTAGATAAAAAAGTTGGAAATAATGAATGGTTAGTTGAATATTCTGTTCATGATGAAAATATTCAAACTTGGATTGATAATAATGCAGAAATAGGTATGAATCTGCAATATCGAGTTTATGCTTATTATGGTGAAATAGAATCGGCATCAACTAAAACAGTAATATCTAACAATGAAATTCCTATTCCCGAGAATTTGTCATTAGAAAAATTAATTACAAATGAAATCAGATTAAGCTGGGATTATAATATGCCCGGTATTGATGGGTTTCTTGTCGAAAAAAAACCTTATGGCTTTGATTGGGAGACGTATTCAAATATCATCGGAGATGGTACAAGAAGCTGGATAGATAATAATGCAAATAATTATGATATTTATAGATTAATTGCATATTATCAAAATATTACATCTTCCCCTTCAAATGAAGCTCAATTGATAATTGGTTTCAATGAAAATTTCAATGACGATATTGCTGATAACTGGATCAATGACAATTCTGGAAGATGGCAGGTATACAATAATGAATATAGAATGAATGGTGAAGCAGACCTATCTGATGCTCTATCATATTATGATGAAATATTTGATGACTTTGTTTATGAAGCAGATTTACGTAAATTATCGGGGAATTATGCTTTCGCATTATATTTTCGAGGCGATGGTATAATTCAAAACACCGATTACAAAAATGGCTATATTTTTGATGTGGATGGTCAATCCTATTTGATAGGAAAAAATGTAAATGGAACTTTTTATGCATTAAATGATGAATGGACAAATTCGTATTTCCTCAATGAGTCTGGTGAAGTAAATCACCTAAAAGTTATTTGTCAAGGTCCCAATCTCAGTTTCTATATAAATGGAAATCTTGTTGATACTATTTGGGATGACACTTTTTCAGATGGTTTTGTGGGCTTGTGGGCTTATGATGGTAGTAATGAAGATATAGCCATTTATGACAACATTAACCTTTCTGTTGGAATAGAATCTACCAGTATTGGTAGAAAAGTATCTCCTCGCGTAATTGAGAGAGAATATTCATATAAATCAAATACAATAGTTCCTATATCTAAATAGTCCGCGCTGGAAAAATAGCTAACTAATTGGAAAATATGTTGCCTGTATCTGTATAGAATAGAATATAACCTAAATTGAGCGATTGATATTTTCAACCTTAGATTATCTATTTCAGATGAAAGCAAACTGGATATTCCGGGGCGTTTGAGCCATATGTTCCGCTCGAAGTGAGTCACCATTTCGGAGATGAGAGTGGAATGCGATTAATTTGTCGTACTCCCTTTTTATATACTCATTTTGGTCATGCCTCTAAAAACTCAAAAATGTCCTTTTTTTTACACGTGGTTGCTCTATTTCTTCGGAGGGGGAAGCTCTAAAAGTGCGGACAGGCTCTCTCACGTCGGATTATTCAATCTTGTAGAAAAAGCGTAAGTCAAACGAGTAAATCATAAAATAAGTTGTACTGCGACATCAAGCTCACCTAGAATGCATTAGCTGGGGTAAAGCACACAAGCGTTATGATTTTGATTGCAAGATTGGCTTTGCCAGCACTTCTAAGGAGAGTCTTATTGTAGCTGTGACAGCTTTTCATGGAAACTTACATGTTGGACATGTTCTTGGAGAGACACTTAGATTGGCTGAAGAAAACATTAAACACATCGGTTCTCTATCAGATGTGTGTATGTTGATTTTGGATATTGTAAACATGATTACAAGAGTACGCAACAAAACATCGTTGGAAAATCACGCATAATCTTTATAGAATATTTGACCTTTATTCGGAGGGATACGAGCACCTTTGTAGTATAGGAACCTATGAAAAATTTCTCAGAAATAGCGGAACTGTTGAAATTTTTTAAAGATAAGATCAGAACACCTGACCTCGAAGATTTGAGTATGACCCCAAATTAACAGAACGGTGTCATTAAATACTTAAAATAATAACGCATAAGTCACTTAATAACAACAAGTATAAGCTTTATTAGCAATCTCTTTCTTGACACCATTAAATCTAATATTACTAATATTAGTGTCAGATTTATTTCTTGAGATCAATATTATACAATTTCCACCTTGACTAATCATATAAAGCAATTATATTGTCTTCAGATTCAAAATCTGGAGGTAATATGTCACGCACTAAAGATCAATCGTTAACAGAGGTTTTTCGGAATGCCGATAAGTCTTTATCTGAAATACGCGATGTTAAACTGGTGATTAAACTCTTGGCAATAAAGGGTTACGAGACACATCAGGCTAAGGAAATTGCTGCCCTATTTAATGTGGAAACAAGGACAGTCTATAAGTGGGTTCAAT
>JAIPGP010000063.1 GCA_021735645.1 Candidatus Cloacimonadota bacterium | reverse complement strand
ATCCCGATCTATCGGGATGAGTACAGAGAAGTTAGAAAATGATCAGTGAATATTTTTTATATTTATTATCATTTTCTATCTTATTCTGTGCCAGAAACTTGGTGCTATTTGTGAAATCCTACTGCATAATATGGGTTAATACTTCAAATAAAAAATCCCTGCATGGTAGAAATGAATTTCTTACTGAAATATCATACTCCGCAGGGATTTGTTATTTATTGAAAAACTAACTGTCAATCTCAGCTAATTATATATACTATTCCTGCTCAGGTAAAAAGAGTAATCTGGTTTCCACTGGAAAGATATCTATCACACCAGCAACGTATTGCAGGATAAGTGAGGCGTCATAAGCGCCAATCAAGGCATTACCATCTACATTTGCTCTGACAATGGTATCATCACTCCAGGGTAGGGGTACGGCATCAGGATCAAGTTCCACAACATATTGCAGAACATTGGCAGCATCGAAGGCTTCCACGATACCATTATCATCCACATCGCCATAGAGCAGGGCAAAACTGCCGCTGATTTCCAGAGCATAATAACCTGATTCTTCAATATCTATACTGGAGATTTTGGCATAATATGTACCAGCTGCCAGAGAAGGGAGCACAATCTGGCTTTGAGTAACATCTGACCAGTTATCATTATAGGCAAGATAGCTGCCAGCTTCGCAGCTTTCCCATACTTCCAGCACTGTGTCATAATCGGAATTTAAGAGTGATACAGTAACATTCGAATAAGAGTTATCCAGATAGAATTCATACCAGACTTCCTGTCTGCCGTTGCATTCGCCAGTCTGAACGGGTTCGTTGATATTCTGATAAAATAAGGGGAATTCACAGGAGCAGCCGGCGATTTCTGGCACGATGAAAGAAAATTCAGAGTGTGATCCGGAGCAGCCTTCTTCTAATATGATTGTTCCTTCAATATCAGTAATACGGACGAGTAAACCACCATCTCCATAGCTGTCATAAAGGTGTATTGACCAGTTACCAGGTTCCAGATAAACATATTCACGCACGGATTCTTCGGAGCTAAACCCCTGGGCAGTTTCATTATACCAGTAGAATTCATCATCGTTTTGCAGCCCCCATGATGATTCATAGTAATAGTCATCTGGAATAAAGTATAGCGAGTAATTACAGCCAATGGCTTTTTGCAGGTCAATTACCTCAATGCCGTTATCACCTTCATATATGCCTTTAAGAATCCACTGATCATAGTGTAACCATTTGGAGAAGCGGACATCATAGACATCAGTTTCTATATTGATAAGCTCAAAATAGCCGTTTTCATCGGTATATACGGTGTAATATTCGCGAGCTTCAGGACGGGCGTGAGGTCGCAAATAGACAGTCGCATCTTCAATTGGTTCCTGAGTGTTGGCATTATACACGTAGCCAGCCCAAGAGCCAATCAAGCGGTTATTGGGAAGTTCTTCACTCCAAAGTGAAAGTGATAAGATCAGCAGAGATAGAAGTATTAGAGTATTTTTCATATTTTACCTCGCAAGTCTAAAAAAGTAGAAAAACGATAATCGCAGTCATCAGGTATTAAAAGTTTATGGGGATTATCGTATGTAATCATTAAAAAAAGAAAAAAAAGGCTCAGCCCCCTGGCAGGGGCTGAGCCGGATATTCAGAAACTGACTATTTCATCAGAATCATTTTCTTTGTGCTTGTATAGCGTCCGAACTTCATTTTGAAGAAGTAAACGCCAGAAGCCTGACCGTCGGCATTCCACTGGAGTTTGTATGATCCAGGATCCTGCTGTTCATTGATCAGAGTAGTAACTAACTGACCCTTGATGTTATAAATCTGAATGAGAACATTACCGGTTTCAGCCACTTCATAAGCGATCGTAGTAACCGGATTGAAGGGGTTCGGATAATTGTTCATCAGAGCAGTAACTGATGGGACATTAGTAAGTTCAATTCTCTCAGTACTGTTATTGAATACGATATCGATAGTAATTACATCAGCGCTAACTGGAATTCTGAGGAATTCGCCAGTGATAGGTTCAGCAGAAGCGAGAGCGATTTTATTACCGTTCAAGGCGTACATAATCTCAGTATCCGGAGTACCCAGAGTAGATGAGACTGCAGCTTCAAAGCTGTAAAGTTCACCATTAGCAGTGAATATAAGTTCGTTATCGATGAATTCTACATTAACGATAGCTTCAGGAGCTTCATGACGAACCATCAATTCTACTGGGAATACATCAATGTAGCCAACTACGTATTGCAGAATAAGAGCGCCATCATAAGCATTGATCCAGAAATTGCCATCAACGTCAGCAGCTGCGATAGTTTCTTCACCCCAGGGCAGAGGAACTGCATCAGGATCAAGACCAACTACATATTGCAGCAGGTTGGAAGTATCAAAAGCTTCTACAGCACCGTTGCCATCAACGTCACCATAGACCATACCACCACCAACTTCAAAGTCAAACCAGCCTTCTGTAGTATAATCACCAGAAGCCCATGAAACCAGAGTTTGCATGAGGTGAACTACGTTACCGGCAATACCACCATCTCCATAGGTATCATAGCAGACTACTGAGTACATTCCAGGTTCAAGGATAAGAGCTAAGTTCTGCATTTCACCACTGGAAGCAAAGGTCATATCATCTACATACATAAAGCTTAAAGTCTGATAGTCATATACATTCCAGGTTGCTTCACTGGGCCAGCTATCTACTTGTACATTAATAAATACATCTTCAGGTGGTATGTATTCAGCAACTTCCACATTCAGAGCATAATTAAAGCCATCAGGATAGCCAGTATAATCAGGTGTGGAAACAATCAATCCAAAGTCACCAGCAGCCATCTGGATAACGCCTTGTTCATAAGAGCAGTAGCCTGTTTCATTATAGAAACCATAAACTGCCAGTTCTTCACCGCATAAACCATTGGTAATCCATAAAGCAGCATCACCAAAGTCACAATCTACGGTAACAGTTACTTCATAATATTCAAAATCGTCACCGGTATTACTTAAATACCAGTCCATATCGCGAGAATTACCGCCAGTGGCAGTGATATAGTTATTCAGCATACCACATACAGTTTCACCAGGTGCAATTGCACTAAAGAGTGGTTCAGCCATGTTACATCCACCATTGGTAACATCTGCACCACCTTCCAGGATCATCTCTTCACCTTCAGGTGTTCCTACGCATTCCAGAGCCTGACAGGCGTCTGACCAGGTTACTTCTATATCCCAGATTCCTGTTTCTGTACTCCAGGCATCAACTACAATGTAATACATACCGGCAGTAAGAGGCATATCATACAGCGCACTTTCTGACACGCGGCTGTTTTCCTTGTTAACTATAACCGGACGAGCCCAGTCGATAAGTTCATTTCCGCCAAAGCGACCGGAATAGTCATCATTATAATAAAGATAGTTGTCTCCGCCAGGAATAACGTCTGAGGAGTAGATAGCGAGCTGAGTGTCATAATCACTGGCAAGCAGTGATACATCTACCATGGCATCCATACCCAGATTAAGGGCATAAACCACGTCAGCTCCACCGGTTCCAGCTGGCATATCATAGTCATCAGTATAAAGTGAAAGATCGCCAGAGTCATGATAGTAATTGAATTCATCAAATTCTACAGGGATAGCATTTTCTACAGTTTCACCAGGTTGTACGGCTGATCCTGAATAAATTCTGATATTTGGAAGATAACTGGCAATTGTTCCAGTTAATGCTGCTGGGAAAGTATTATCTGAATATTTATAGATCGCACGAGATGTTTGTGGTGTATAATTAAATCTTGGATAACCCGAGGCATAATCACCATCAAAATTATCCCACCAGATCATCAGGTTATCAACACCATTATAATCAAAGGTGTTGTCTAAGATAATTTCTAACCAACCGCTGTTGAAAGTAATTGTTCCAGAGAAAACTTCCTGGAAGTCACGAACTCCAGCAGGATTCTGATATGTGTTATCAGTAATGATATCTTCAGCAGTGTGTGTCATATAGATGTATTGCTCAGGCATGATATAATCAGTACAGGTATTGCCAACGAAGTAGGCGATCTTATTGATTGTCATAGCTTCGCCAAGTTCTTCCTGCAGGTAAACAGTTCCTGACCAGCTATAGTCATAGAAACCATAAACAGGTACATAGCTTGTTAAAGATGTACCAGTACCAATTTCAATGTAATCTGCTAGATCAAGATAGAAATCAAAGTTATTCAGACCTTCAACTACAGTAAGAGGCTCTACTATTGTAACGTAATATTGCAGTGAGACTGCAAAGTCATAGTCACCTGTTGGAAGATTCACGATATGGTAATAACCATTTTCATCTGTATAAGTCTCAAAACCACTGATTCCCGGATGTACAAGTGCACCTTCCAGAGGCAACTGAGTGGCGCTATCATACACATATCCTTCCACTTCACTGGCAATAACCAGATCACCGGTGATTTCCAGTTCGTAGTTTCCAGCGCTTGACATGTAACCATAAACCTTCACATAATATGTTCCAGCCATCAGATAAGCATAAGGGATATAACTCTGAGAAACACGAGCCAGTTCCTTTTCCTTAGGACTGAGAGGTCCATTGCCTACGCTGCTGCGAGACCAGTCATCATTATAAGCCAGTAATTCACCATCACAGTCACTCCAGAGTTCGAGGATAGTATCAAAATCTGAATTGAGCAGTGAAATGCCTACATTTTCATGAGCATCAGCTATAGTGAAAGTGTACCATGCTTCCTCATAAGATTCAATTACACCTGTTTGAGGAGGATCATTGATCTCACCATAATTAATAGCAAGTTCGCAGGTAGAACCTGGAGCGAAGCCATTGATTTCAATATCAAATGCTGTGAACTGAGGAGATGGGTATGTAGAGATTATGATGTAATATGTTTCTCCCATGGTAAGTAGTGCTCCAGTCAGCATCGGATTTCCAGAAGATGAAGTAGCATAATCTATGCAGACAGCAGCCGGATCGTCAGGGCATCCCTGAGTGATAAAGACTCCTACCCAAGTGAGAGTGTTAGTCAATGTAATATCAACAATGATATCTTCAGTTGGGATATATTCAAATACAAAGTCATCTCCGTTCATATATGAACTTGTACATGTATTCGCGCTGGAATAATTATCACCAAAGCCTTCAGTAGTCATGCCAACTTCCATAAATGGCAGAGCATCAATCACGTAAGGTGTAGCGCAATCCCATCCTGGAGGAGCTACCCATGGTTCAGCAAAAGTGAGTGGTATAGTGATAAGCTCAGAAGTCAAGCCGGAATCGCTAAGAATAGTTCCAGTATAAGTATAATCACCCAGCAGATAATCACCGCTTACTCGCAGGTTCTGCATGCCTTCACCGAGCTGATAGAGCAGTCCGTCAACCAGCATAGTACCACGACCGTCATCTACTATGTACATAATAGGAGCATTACCATTGATAATTTCCCACATGATAGCCTGCCAGCTGGTTGCTCCTTCAATAACACCTTTTCCTGCCCAGTAATCGAACCAGCCTTCAGGATATGATTCCACGAAGAACTCATTCATCTCATTAACAAGAATAGGTATATTTGTAGTCAAATCTGCTAAATTAAGATAAGTATAATCAAATAAAGGATCAATTTCCACTACATCATTCATTACCGGTAACCAGGTTACCATATCTGTGGAAGAAACCAGAGAATAACTTTCAATTTCCGGTAAGATCTGGAAGTCGCCAGTGATTTCCAGTTCGTAATCGCCATAATTTGATCCGTAGCCCATTACTTTGGCATAATAGTTTCCTGCTTCCAGTTCATCAAAGACGATCTGGCTTTGTACCACTCTGGATTGAGTTTTATCAATGTTTTCCTGCTGGATCAAAGCACCGCGACCATACCAGTCATCGTTATAGGCAAGATAAGTATCATCATCGCAATCTCCCCAGACTTCCAGCATAGTGTCAAATTCTGAGTTTAAGAGAGATACAGTTACATTGAAATAAGTAGAATCAAGATAGAATTCATACCAGACAAATTCACCAGCGACAGTAGTAGTTCCCACCTGGGCTGGATCATTGATCATATAATATGGGAAAGCCAGTTCGCAGGTTTCTCCAGTAGGAGGAATAGTACCTGATACTACAAGTTCATAATCTCCATAGGCACTGCTATAACCCAGTACGTCTACGTAATAGGTTCCGGCTTCCAGAGTTGCAAAATTAATCTGGCTCTGTACTCCACAATAGTCATCATTATATCCAATATATGATGCGCCGCATTCGGCATATACATAAAGCTTAGTGTCAAAGCTGGAACCGCATAAAGAGACAGCAACATCTTGATAAAGCTGGTCAATAGTAAATTCATACCAGACATGCTGATAGGATATAATGGATCCAGTTTGAGGATCGCCATTCATTTCACATGGGAAAGCGAAATCGCAGGCTTCGCCCTGTAGAGGAGGAGCTGCAAAAGTAAGAGGGATGCTGATATCTTCTGATACCAATCCATCAGAACTTAATACTGTGCCAGTATAGGTATAATCTCCCAGCAGATAGTCACCGCTTACCCGCAGGTTCATTTCACCCTGCTGGATTTGGTAAAGCAGACCGTCTACCAGCATATAGCCTGAGCCATCATAGACAAGATACATGATTGGAGCATTACCATTGATAATTTCCCACATTACTCCCTGCCAGTCAGTAGCACCTTCGATAACGCCTTTAGCTGCCCAGTAATCAAACCAGCCAACTGGATAGGTTGCTACGAAAAATTCATTCATTTCGCCAGTCATTAAAGGAGTATTAGTAGTCATTTCATTAATATCAAGATAAGTATAATCATAAGCGGGGTCTATGTAAACGTTACCTGTAACTGGCAGCCAGTTAACAGCGTCTATAGAAGAAACCAGTGAATAATCAATGATTTCCGGAACAGCAAAATTATTGCCGGTAACTACAAGTTCATAGTTACCGAAGCTAGAGCCGTAGCCAAATACTTTGGCATAATAGTTTCCTGCTTCCAGTTCATCAAATACGATCTGGCTTTGAACAACGCGTGATTGTGTTTTATCTCTGATATCATCCTGTATTACTGCACCGCGTCCATACCAGTCATCGTTGTAGCCAATATAGGTAGCATCATCGCAATCTGCCCAGACTTCCAGCTTGGTGTCAAAATCTGAACCTAATAATGATACTGTCACGTCAAAGTATGTTTCATCAAGATAAAATTCATACCAGACAGCATCACCGGCTTCAAGAGTTGCACCTGTTTGAGCGGGATCATTTATGTTGTAATAGGGGATAGCTGAATAGCAGACTTCTCCTGGATCTGGTGTCCATTCATACCATTCCAGATTCAGGGTATATTCAAAGAAGTCAGGAGTAGGCCAGTTAGAGATGATCACATAATATGTGCCGGCATCAACTGCTATTCCTTCAAAGGCTAAAGACTGACTTGCTCCACCATAATAGATAGTGTTATATTCACCATCTGGGCAGGCATCCAGAATAAATAAACCAGGATAACCATATCCTGGAGTTACCAGACTTCCCTGCAGGTATCCACCATCAACATCAACAGTCATTTCGTAAACAATGTCAATACCATTCATGTAGCTGCTGCCAGGGTATGTATAGTCGTTCATAAAACCATCGGAAGTTCCATAAAGGTCAACGACAGGTAATGTAAGTGGAATCGGGTCACCACACAGATCTCCCTGAGGTATAGGAAGAGTTCCGGTAATGTTCAGTTCATAGTCTCCAAAATAACTGCCATAGCCATAAACTTTAGCAAAATAGTTCCCGGCTTCCAGTTCATCAAAAACGATCTGGCTTTGAGCAACGCGTGATTGAGTTTTATCTCTGATGTCATCCTGGATTAATGCGCCACGGCCATACCAGTCATCATTGTAACCAATATAGGTAGCATCATCGCAATCAGCCCATACTTCTAACTTAGTGTCAAAATTAGAGTTCAATAATGATACTGTTACATCTTCATAGGTTCCATCCAGATAAAATTCATACCAGACGGCATCACCAGCTTCTACTGTTGCTCCCACCTGTGCCGGATCATTGATATTGTAATAAGGAATAGCTGTTGCACAAACTTCTCCTGGATCAGGAATCCATTCATACCATTCCATATTCAGGGTGTAGGTGAAATCATAAGGAGAGGGCCAGTTAGATACTACCACGTAATATGTGCCAGCATCAATTGCTACTCCTTCAAATGCTAAAGATTGACTTGCTCCACCATTATAGATAGTGTTATATTCACCATCAGGACAGCCATCCAGGATAAATAAACCGGGATAACCATATCCGTCTGTTACCAGACTACCCTGCAGGAATCCGCCATCAACATCAATAGTCATTTCGTAAACTATATCAATACCGTTCATATAGCTGCTACCTGTAAAAGAGTAGTCATTCATAAAACCATCTGATGTTCCGAGAATATCTACTGCCGGTAAAGTAAGTGGAATCGGGTCTCCACAAAGGTCGCCTTGAAGTGGTACAAAAGGTTCATCAAAAGTCAATGGGATTTCTATTGCTTCTGAAGGAGTGCCATCAGCACCCAGAACTGTTCCAGTATATGTATAATCTCCTAAAAGATAATCGCCACTTACACGGAGGTTAAGTTCGCCCTGCTGTAAAAGATATTGCAGACCATCTACCAGCATGTATCCTTGACCATCAAAGACAAGATACATAATGGGGGCATTACCATTGATAATTTCCCACATAATTGCTTGCCAACTGGCAGCGCCTTCGATAACGCCTTTAGCTGCCCAGTAATCGAACCAGCCTTCGGGATAAGTTTCTACGAAGAATTCATTCATTTCACCTGCCATCAAAGGAAGGGAAGTTGTCATCTCATCAATATTAAGATAAGTATAATCATAGATGGGATCAACGACTACTTCGTCAACTACTGGAACCCAATCGATCAGGTCAACTGATTGCACCAGAGAGTAATCAGTAATTTCTGGAGCCAGGATTTCCACTTCCACGACTGACCACTGGAAAGGGTCACTGGAATAGGTGTCAACCCAGTTCAAGTAATAAGATACGCCTGATTGGATTGCGAATGTTACTTCAGAAGCATAACTGAATTCATCACAGTAGGCATCATCACTATAAGCTATTTGAGTTCCTCCGCAGGCATCATAAACATAAAGTCTAGTATCTTCCAATTGACCTTCCACGCAACTGGAAATAGTTACTTCTCCAACCACAGTGGCAGTATATTCATACCAAAGGGGAGCATATGGAGCAAAATTATCTCCAATCATAGCAATTAACGGGTCTTCACAGGTGTCACCCTGTTCACGCAGACCGTCTCTCATACCCGAATTTGGGTTCACAACTTTGTCCGCAAAGGCATAGCCTACGAACGCAACAACTAACAAAATTAAAATTAGTCTTTTCATTTTTTCCTCTCAAAATTTGTTAACTTATTCATAAAGCTCTTTTTAAAGACAGCCATCGACTATCTTTCTCTTCTTTTCGATAGTTTAAGTTCAATTCTTGCTTTTTCGATAGACAATTTTCCTTTCTTTCTCCGAAATTATTTTTTAATTTCTTTATCAAATTCATTAATGCCCTTCCATATTACACCATCAATTTTTTTACGGAGCAACTAAAGTAAAAACTTACCCTCATCAATTAGCAAATTTGTGTTTTCTTAATAAATAGGTCAATTATTTTTTTTTTAATTTCTTAAAAAGGTAGAGGGAATTAATCTCTATACGGGACTATTTGAATAATTTTCCTATCCGGTTATAAATTTCAATCAGGATCAATTGCTGATTAACATTGCCTTTGAGCTTCTTTTGGCAGTCCTCCAGGAAACGCACATGATCGAGAATTTTCTCATCGACTGCCGGATATTTATGATACATGGTTTCGATAATATTTGTCTGGTCGATATTAACGATGAATTCCGGATTATGCTCAAAAAACGCCAGATCTGCTAAAGCAATTTGCAGATGAATGATCAAACTGGCAAGCCAGTCTGGTGGATTCCCTTTGTTACGGGTCAGAAATTCATAGAATCCCAGATCGTCCTGATTGGTGATAAGTTCTTTTAAAGTTATAGCAGTTTCCCGCATTTGGGTGTCATCTTCTTCCAGTAATTGCAGAGCACGTTCCATATTGCCGTTTGCCACTCTGGCAATCAGTCTGGCTTGACTTGCCTCAATGCCTTGTTTCTCGAGCAGCTCGCTTTGAATGTCATTAACTGAGAGCTGGTTAAAGGGTATTTTCTGACAGCGGGAGAGGATGGTAGGCAGCAGGAAATCGGGGCGGCAACTGGTAAGCAGGATGATAGTATTAGGCGGAGGTTCTTCCAGAGTTTTCAGGAAAGCGTTTGCGGTGTTATTATTCATTAGATCCGCATCCTGCACAATACAAATTTTATACTTGGCTTCATGGGCACTCAGGCTGATCTTATGGATCAGCATTCTGACTGCGTCTATGCGGATTTCCACTTTTTGACTGAAGCTGAAGCTTTGCCAGGGGTAATTGCTGCGCTGCTCAATGAATTTAGTATATTCTTCGCCCAGTTTCTGTTCTTTAAAGGAGCCATCAATTTGAAATTTAAGGTTGGGAGTAGGGAAGAGGTAGATGAGATCCGGGTGAGAGATACTCAGAAATTTCCGGCAGGAATTGCACTTTCCGCAGGGAGCATCATCACTTTCACAGTTTAATGCCATCCCGAAGTAAAGAGCGGTAGTGAATTTACCGATGCCATCACTGCCATAGAACAGGTAACTGCCTCCGGCTTTTTTAGTGTGAATAGCGGTTTTCAGGATTTTAAGTGCTCTGTTTTGTCCGCGGATTTTGTTAAATAAACTCATAGCTGATCAGGAGAGGTGTCTTAGCAGACGGCTTTTGCTGAATTCTGCTGCCAGGATGTCCATAAAGATTTCGTCATATTTTTTTCCCATGATTATTCTGGCTTCACGGTGATGACCTATTTCTTTAAATCCTGCCTTGCGGTAACATCTCAAAGCTCTTTCGTTATAATCAAAGACTTTCAAATATATATTATTCAGATTAAGGATATTGAAGCCGTAATCCAGCAGCAGTTCGATAGCTTCCAGGCCATAACCCTGGTTCCAGCAGCTTTTATCACCTATCATAATACCCAGTTCGGCTTTACGGTCACTGTGATCAAGATCAAATAAACTGCAACTGCCGATCAATTGCTCACCCTCATTTAAGACGATCCCGAAAATCTGACTATTGTTTTTGACCATATCACTCAAAATGGCTTCTTCGCGTTCTTTAGTCATTTGCCGGTCAAACATGGTCAAATTCAAAGCTATTTCAGCATCAGCGAACCAGTGGCAGAATTTGTCCGCATCCTCCAGCCGTACTGGTGCTAAAAAAAGTCGCTCACCTTCCAGTTTACGATAATATTCCATTATGATCCCTCATCTATACTAAGTTAACAGGGTTAACGGTGTTTACTGCGTTAACCCTGTTAAAATTCTTGCTAATTCCGTTTCTGTATCCTTGACCACTCATCACGCAAACCTACAGTCCGGTTGAACACAGGTTTTCCGGGTTTGCTATCTACATTATCCACGCAGTAATAACCTATTCTTTCAAACTGGACCCTGGTTTCGGCTGTCAGTTCACGCAGGGCAGGTTCCAGTTTGCAATTACTCAATATTTCTTTGGAATTGGCATTGATCAATTCCAGGAAATCGAGGTCAGATTCGGCAGGATTAGCTACTGTGAGCAGATTGTCAAAATGACGCACTTCTGCTTCAAAGGCATGGACTGCACTCACCCAGTGCAAGGTAGCTTTCACTTTGCGTCCATCTGGTGAATTGCCCCCGCTGCTGGCTGGATCATAAGTGCAATGTATTTCAGTTATTTCACCAGCTTCATTTTTAACTATGCTTTCGCATGTAATGAAGTAGGCATAACGCAGCCGAACTTCTCTGCCAACTGACAATCTATAGAATTTTTTAGGTGCATCTTCCATGAAATCATCGCGCTCTATATAAAGCTCTCTACTGAAAGGTACTTCTCTGGTGCCGTCCTCAGGATTTTCCGGGTTATTTACTGCTGTAAAATATTCTTCTTTATCAGCAGGATAATTATCAATGATCACTTTCACAGGATTGAGTACTGCCATATACCGCAGTGCCCGGGCATTTAAATCTGTGCGCAGGCAATGCTCCAGTAGTGCCAGGTCAACCATGCTTTCCCGCTTGGCAAGACCAATTCTGTCACAGAAATCCCGGATAGATTCCGGGGTATAACCTCTGCGACGTAAACCGCTCACTGTGGGCATCCGCGGATCATTCCAGCCATCTACTATCTTATCTTCAACCAGCTTGAGCAGCTTGCGCTTGCTCATCACAGTATAGGTAAGATTCAGTCTGGCAAATTCAATTTGCTGTGGGTGAAATACTTCCAGTTCGTCTAAAAACCAGTCATATAAATATCTGTGCACTTCAAATTCCAGAGTGCAGAAAGAATGCGTGATCCTTTCTATAGAGTCACTGATGCAGTGCGTGAAATCATACATCGGATAGATGCACCATTTATCTCCAGTGCGGTGATGATGGGCATACATGATGCGATAGATCACCGGATCACGATTATGCACGTTAGGACTGTTCATATCTATCTTTGCCCGTAGTGTGTGACTGCCTTCGGGAAATTCACCGGCTTTCATGCGCGTGAATAAGTCCAGATTCTCTTCTATACTGCGGTCACGCCAGGGACTTGGTTTACCGGGTTCGGTAAGTGTTCCGCGATAAGCTCGCACTTCTTCACCACTTAGGTCACAGACAAAGGCTTTGCCTTTTTTGATCAGTTGCACTGCGTAGTCATATAACTGGTCAAAATAATCTGAGGCATAATACTCTCTGTCTTCCCAGTCAAATCCCAGCCAGTGTACATCTGCTCTGATGCCGTCCACATAAGCAGTTTCTTCTTTACTGGGGTTAGTATCATCGAATCTCAGATTACATTTGCCCTTATACTTGATAGCTGTACCAAAATCAAGACAGATCGCCTTGGCATGACCTATGTGCAGATGTCCATTCGGCTCAGGTGGAAAGCGGGTATGCACAGCTCCATCATGCTTGCCGGTTCGTATATCTTCTTCCACTATCTCGTGGATAAAATGTGTATTTTCTTTTGCTTCCATATTTACTCCTTCAATTATTCAATGTGTTATAAGTCCTATAAGCCCTATATTGGTCGCTCTCAAGTCAATCTGCTGAGTACAGCATCTTAACTCGATAGCTTAAGAGCAATAGGCATTCTCACTTCTCACTTCTCACTTTCTTCAATCTTATTATACAGCGTTCTCTACCTGCCAGCTTGATGATCTTGTCTAATTCAGGTCCATGCGGACTGCCGAATAGTGCCAGCCTGAGAGGGAAATAGAGTTTTTTGCCCTGCACGCCAAACTTCTCGTAGGTCTTTTTCAATAAGCCATTTACAGCATCGGTAGTCCAGTTTGACTGCAAACTGAGTTCATCCGCCCAGAAACCAAACATCGCCTGCGATGTGGCGTCCTGCAGAATTGCTCTATCTTCCTCACTGTAAGTTATTTCAGCTCTAAAGGTTTTACATTCTTCGGGCATTTCCAGCATAGTGGCTGCCCGTGGTCTGCTGTAATCTATAAATTCACTTAGTACATCAGGTTCCAGTTCCCCGAATTCTTCTAAGAAAAATGGTTTGGCGGCTTCTATCACCTGCTCCAAAGGCAGTGTTTTCAGATAATGACCATTCATCCATCGCAATTTTTCCAGATCAAATACTGCTCCGGCTTTGCTTACCCGCTTCAAGGAAAACTCTTTTTCCAGTTCTGCCAGGCTGAATATTTCGCGATCACCTTTAGCATGCCAGCCTAAGAGGGCAATGAAGTTCAAAAGGGTTTCAACTAAAAATCCTTTATTTAGATAATCTTCTACTGCCACATCACCTTGTCGCTTGCTCAGTTTAGATTTATCAGGATTAAGCAGCAAGGGCAGATGTGCCATTTTTGGTGGTTTCCAGCCTAACTGCTCATAAAGATACAGGTGCTTTGGCACGCTGGAAAGCCATTCTTCCCCGCGGATTACATGGCTTATCTGCATCAGATGGTCATCTACCACATTTGCCAGGTGATAGGTGGGAAAGCCATCACTCTTGATGAGTACCTGATCATCTACCATATCCCAGCCAAATGTCACTTTCTCCCGCACCATATCATAGAAGGTTATCACACCTTCATCAGGGGTTTTTAATCTGATTACATAGTCTTCACCGGCTGCTACCCGTTTTTCTGCATCCTCTGGTGAGATATTACGGCAGCGACCATCATATCCGGTGGTATAGCCGTCTTTGAGCTGCTCTTCCCGCAATTGTGCCAGATCTTCTGAGCTGCAGAAACAGTAATATGCTGCTCCTTTGGCTATCAGTTCAGCGGCATATTTGCGATAGAGTTCTGTTCTTTCGCTTTGGTAGTATGGTCCAAATTCTCCACCTTTTTCAGGTCCTTCATCTGCCTGCAGCCCTACCAGTTTCATAGTAGCAAGCAGATTCTCTACAGCTCCTTCCACATATCTTGCCTGATCTGTATCTTCTATCCGTAAAATAAACTTACCGCCTACTTTACGGGCATATAAATAATTATACAACGCTGTCCGCAAGCCGCCTACATGTAGATAGCCGGTAGGACTGGGGGCAAAACGTACCCGTATATCATTTGACATCACATTACTCCCTTATACAATATATATTCGAATTGTAAAATTTATTCCATCTCTCTCACTGTCAATTAAAACCTGACAACTATGGCTGCCAATTTTATGGACTCAATGGACATGATGGACAATATGGACAGCAATCTCGTCCATCATGTCTATAGTGTCCATTATGTCCATCCTGTCTATAGTGTCCATTATGTCCATTATGTCCATCCTGTCCATAGCTAAACTATTTCTCCGTCTTTCAGTCGTAGCACATTTGTATCGGTGAATATCTTTTCATACTCATCGGCAGCAAAGGTGTGAATGGGAACCAGGTTTTTGGGCTGAATAGCTTTAACCAGTTCTTTTAATGTACCCAGATCAGCGTGTCCGCTCGTATGGAGGTCGGTTATATTCATACCTCGTGCTTGCAGGTATTTGATAAAGTTACTGGTTTTGGGGTCTTTTTTGTAACCGCTCCATAAGGAATAGATAAAATTACCGGCTGACAGGCTGGAAATTCTTTCTAAGTCTCTTTTCATTGTTGGACGTACCAGCATGACAATATTTTTATAATTTAGGTCAATTTCTTCCTTTTTGATTTTATACTTTTTAAATTGATATAGCAGCTCTAAATGACCCAGTTTATTCATCCTGTCGGATAAATTTCTCGGGTAAAAGACCTTGATCTCATGAAAACTGTCAGAAGGATGAGGAATACTGCTAGATTCTATGGCTTTCAGGATTGTAGCTATATAGAAATCCATTGCCATTATTTTATCACTCCTGCGGCAGGCTCTGAATATGGATACAATTCGGTCTATGTTCTGTCCGGAGGTGTAGATAAGATTGATGCCGTCAGAGGACTTAAACATTTTAACAAATTGCTCTTCTATATCTTGCTCAGTGATTGATATATGGCTGGAACTATTAATGGTGGTTCCCTCCAGCAGCAGATAATCCACATTCTTCATCACATTATGTTTTAACCAGTAAAATGCTTTAGCCTTTCTGCCATGAGACCTGAAATCTCCACTATAAAATAGTGATTTACCGTCTGCTTTGATCAGAAAAGCGTAAGCATCATAAGCGGAATGATCCATTAAATATGGCGTGACCTCAATGTCGCCGATTGTAAACGGTTTCCCGGAGGCAAAATAATGCGGTCTGGCTATCTTCCAGTCCTTGCCGGTAAATAGATTTGTCAGTTCTATCAGCTTCTGTGTGACTGCTCCGCAATAAATATCGCAACTGGCATGCACAAAATCCAATAGACCATAATGATCCTGATGAGCGTGAGATATCAAAACAGCAATATTGCCTGAGCCATCATATAAACCCTTGATATCCGGCAGCAGGGCGGTATTATCCACAGTTGACTTAAACTTCGAGCCATCAGGATTTACCAGCGGCAAGCCCAGATCAAGCACAAGACGGGTTGAGGCAGTCCATACTTCTACGCAGGAGCCGCCTATTTCATTTGTACCGCGGTGTATTTGGAAGTTCATATTTTATCATACATTTTAATTGAGGGTTCTATCACTTTATCATTTAAATCACTACTCGAATTAATATCTAATAAATTAACCTTCTGAAAGTTATATTGAAATTCTATATATTTATCTTCATATTTACTTTTCGCAGGTTTTGAAAAGATAGATCCACCATCGTATTCTAAATGCCCCATGATTTGCTCAAATTTTGTAAATGGTTTTTTAACTTGTTTTGTTTTAATACTTTTTATTAATCCGAATAAAAGCTGAGGACAGGAAGATTCGTCACGGTGAAGGATGATACGAAAGTACAATATTTTCAAATTATCATTCCCTTGTAGCTCTGTTTCTGTTCGAGATTTATTTTCCTTATTCTGTACATTTTTTGTGAAAGCAACCGCAAATTGTCTTAAAAGCCATAATGGTAATTGATCAATGTCTAGTCCTGTAGAACTTCTACTTGAGATACCATAACCCTTTGGTTTCAAAAGGTAAAATTCCTTCTCCGCTAATTGTCCTTGAATTTCCTTGATCATAAATGATATTTCATTATACATTTTTTGCATAAAATCAAATGCGTTATTGATCTGCTGACACATATCCTTATTTTCCATCAAAAAAAATCCTCCCTTTGGGTTTATTTATATTTGGTAAATTTTGTAGCACTTTCGAAAAACCGTAATATTTCCCTGAATAAGTACTGCCATCTGTGGAAAAAAACTGACATTTACTTGTGTTCTGAAGGCTAGATAATGTCTTAGTGTTTTCAGTAATCAAATCTCTAATACTAGTAAAAGTAATTAAATTCTTCTTTATTAGTAAATCATATAAATCTTGGGCAAATATTTTAGCGGAAATGGGGAGAGACTTTTCTGAAATGACCTTTGTTTTGAGAAAAGTGGCAACTTCTTGCCAATTAGTCCACTTAAATATGAATAAATCTTTTTCCGCTTCTTTTTTGTATAATTCGAATTCATTAGTTTCTTCACAATATTTTGCAGTAATGAGAATGTATACGAATTTTTTGTTAAAATTTTTACTAGCAATCTTTCCCCCTTCAATCTCTCTGTCTATCTGGTCATATCTATTTTTATTACTTTTTTCTAATTCTGATTTATATTTGGCTTCCAAGACGATGTAATATTCTTGCGATTGTATTACTACATCCGGTTCTGTTTGATCATCGAATCTTGGCCAAAATTCTATAATAAAATCATCATCATCTAATACACTAATTTTTATTAAGAATTTCAAATATTCCTTTAATATACTATTATCTGTGTATTTAAAAAAGGAAAATACATTTGATGTTAAAACATCTTCCATTTCTATAACTTTTGGTGAGAGTTTTCCTTTTAGTTCAGCTATAATCAAATATCCCCCTTCTTTAGTTATTTGAATCTAACTCAATAAAATATCCAATTATTTCTTAGAAATAATTTAATAAATAATTTGTCAATCTTTTTGAAGTGTTTCTGGCATTCCCACGGAATTAAAATAATTTCTGCAACTAAGTCATACGTGCACCGCTGGGTATTTCCAGGGGCGCAGATGGCGACCATTATCAGCAGATTCCAGCATGATATATTTCTCAGATTGAAATTTGGAATAGATTAGTTGATTGGTCGTAGTTCTCGCCCCACTTCCGGAGTACCGCCAGCGGTGCAAGCCCTACTTAACTGGTCAATTATCATTAAAGCTCCTGCTATGAAAACAAAAAAAACAGGGATATGCCTATTATTATGAAAACTCCGGTATTGTGAGAAGGTTTTTAGTTTTTTTATGGACAATATGGACACAATGGACAATATAGACACGATGGACAAAAGGAAACGTCCATACTGTCTATTATGTCCATATTGTCCATTCTGTCTATAAAAAAAAAGGAGGCAATTATGAGCCATCTCATAGAAAAACACGGTGGCTATAAAAAACTTCTCAGCTACAAAATTGCTCTAATCGTCTATGATATCACTGTCCGGTTTTGTGAGCGTTATATCAGCAAAAAAAGCCGTACTTATGATCAGATGGTGCAGGCAGCTCGCAGCGGGGTACAGAATATTGCCGAAGGCTCACAGGATTCTGCTACTTCCAAAAAGATAGAAATAAAGCTTACTCAGATTGCCAGAGGCAGTCTGGAAGAACTAAAAAATGATTACAGGGATTTTTTAAGACAAAATAATCTCCCCCAATGGGAAAATACTGATCCCCGCTGGAAATCACTCATTGAACGAAAATGTAATAGTGCTGATGAAGTAGCAGCATGGGTAAAAGAAAACTGCATTCAAGCTGCAGATCATCAGAATCCTAAAAAACTTTATCCCGAGTATTCTGCGAATGCAGCCATCATACTAACCCAGGTAGTCTGCTCCTTGATTAATAGACAGGTAGCAAGATTAGCCAAAGATTTTGCAGAAAAAGGCGGATTCACCGAAAAAATGTATAGAATTAGAAAGGAAAAAAGAGATGAGAACAGGTAATAAAGCCTATGGACACTATGGACTATATGGACGTGTACTTCTGTCCATTCTGTCCATATTGTCCATTCTGTCCATATTGTCCATCTTGTCTATAGAACTGCAAGGTGACGCTTATACAGAAAAAATACCGCATATATATCCCGAAACAGAGATTCCTGCTTTTCTGGATAGCCTGTTTAGTTATTATCAGGATGCAATTGAAGAAGACTTTGATGCTAATCTGGATCATGCACTAAAGGGTATTAATGATATATGTGAAGCTGGCAGGGAAGAACTATTGAAACTTTATTTCTGGCATAAATTATTTACCTGTTCACATCCTCTTGATGGCAATAATACCGGGATTTGGCAGATACCGTATTTCTGGCACTATGGAAATTCAAATCCACGTTATGAAATTATGATGCTGCCTGATTCTTTATACTTGAATAAGGTTGAATCGCCAGCCGGATATATGAAACGTGAAAATTTTGCCGATATGGACCGCACGCCACTACTGTATTTAAATGATCTGTTTTCCGATAGCGCCGGATATTATCATCCAGTTTGCGGCAGGTTTAAAACCTTTGGCTGGTGCAGTGAACGCGAAATGGCGTTTAATATGATCCTGAAACTATACGGCTATGAATGTAAAGTAATAGTTGAGCCACCCCATAGTAAGAGCAGGTTTTATGGGAAATTTAAAAGCTCAGATGGCAAAGAAATCAATCTGATGGTGGAAGTGGATAATACTTATGATAGATTTAGTGTAGAAAGATGTCCGCAGGATTTCCAATTAGCAGAATGGAAGAAAGATCAGGGCACCGATAACCTTACTGAGTGGTATAACAGAAGAGCCAGTGACAGCAAAGTATTGAAAAGGTTTCAGTCATATAAGATCAGCGTAGATAGAATAACCGAATTGGATGAAATGGTGAGAAAGTATTTTATGGACTAAATGGACACTATGGACACTATGGACAAAATGAACAGTAATCCCGTCTATAGAGCTGCCCCCCCCCCTCCCCCAAAAAAAATATTTCTTGCCAGAATTCTTCTTAAAACGATTTTTAAAATTACTGTGGAGTGATTTATGAAAAATATAACGTTGTTTTTGCTGTTCATTATGCTTTTCTTCGCCATGAATATTCAGGCTCAGGAGTCAGGCAGCTTCGCTACTCATCCGGGTTATTATGGTGTTTTCTTTGATACTGACGTTTTCTTTTCGTTTTTCACTTTATTGCGAGGTCGATTCAGTGATGTCTTTGAATCATATTCTCAGGCTGAAATCAGTTGCACATATCGGGGTAAAATAGCTGACCGGATTCAAATCAATGCAACTGCTGCAACAGGCTCATCTATCCATGCCAGCAAGTATATTGATAATGAATCTGGTGGTTTTATTGATAATTATTCAGAAAAAAAATCTTTAACCTGCCTATTCCTGGAGTCTATTACATCTATCACTGAGATACTCAATTTCTATCTGGCTATTGATTATATAAGCGGTGAAAGCAAAAATACTCTACATTCTTTTGAACACACTTACTATAAATCCAGCGGTATCTACCAGACCGGATTCTCTACTGAAGGCATCAAAGGTATTAAATTTCTCACTCCCGGCTATGAATTCGAAAAGGGATTGTTCACTGAACTCCTGTATGCCGGCTACATATTCAGGAAGAGCGGAAGCACTTCTTTGGAGGATAATCCGCACTATCTGCTTGCCAATCTCAGGTATGCTTATCTCACAAATTATAATTTCATGCTCACACCGGCTCTGGCGAATAACTATGACCTGCAATCGAAAATACTCACTTCCACTGCAGCAATATCATTACTCTATGATTCATCAATTAACTGCCGGCTCAAAATTGACCTGTCTAATGATTTTACGTTCCATAAAGACAGCAAAACAAATTCTCAAGCTACACTTGACCTCAAGCTGGATTACTTTGTCAATTGCTGGTCTGCCTGCCTGGACTTTTATTACGGCTTAAATATCACTTCCCTGGATTCTAATGATAACGAATATTCTGCAGTAGAGAGCAGGAATAAAGTAACCCATGCTTTTGGAGTAAGGCTTTTGCTCGGATATTAATTCTTGAATTAACCATAATTAACCCGGGAAACAACTTAACACATTTTCCTTGCCAAAAAATAATTGATACTGATTTTTTGCTCATTCGGGAGGAAATTTATGAAGTTTGTTAAATATATTTTAATGATTGTTATTCTTAGTACCTTATCAGTAATGCAGGCACAGACGCTTAACGAGCTATCCATACCAGGCAAAGCTATCAAACCTCAGGGTGAGATTGTACCGCAGGATATGCTGGATGCTAATAAAAATCAGGCTGCTCTGATCTCATTTATTACTGATCTGGACGTTGATATGGATTTCCGACCCTGGAATGGGGCTGTGAAGATCACTAATCCTGCCATGGGTAGATGGAATGTATATGTTTCACCTCAGGAACGGGCTATTGATGTGCATGCCGAAGGTTTCAAGCCGCTCAAGGTCGTGCTGGCTTCCTATGGTATTGCCAAATTGAATTCTGGAGATATATATCACCTGGAACTAACCGGCCAGAAAAAGGTGGATAGCATACCCGTTATCATTACTACCGATCCCTCCCTGGTAAATATCTTTATTGATGATGAATCCGCTGGTATTTCTGAAAAAGGAGAATTAAATCTCTCTCTCCCGCAGGGAACCCATGCTATCAGACTGGAAAAAGACGGCTTTGAAACGCTCACGCAGCAGATTGACGTACAGATAGGTACGCAGAGATTCGATTATTACCTCGATGAAAAAATGAATCCTGCTATCACTATCAAATCCATACCTCCAGGTGCTACAGTTCATATTGGAGAACATAAGTTTGGTGTTACTCCAGTTACTAATTTCTACCGTGAAGGTACATTCCCGATCAAAATTGAGCTGGAAAATTATGATACTATCAATGAAATGATCACTATTACGGAAGATGCTGAATTCAGTTACAAACTCGAAGATATCAGAGCCAGACTTACTATAAATACCTATCCTAATGCGACGGTATATATCAATGATAATCAAGGTTCCCGCGGCGGTGTAAAAGACCTGCTGCTCAGTCCGCAACCGGTAAATATCCGCATTGAAATGCCCAAAGCAGAAACTATTAATACTTCTATTATTCTCGATAAAAAAGCAGTGGTTGTTAAAGACTTTTTCCCCGAACTGCAAACCGGTATTATCATGGTCAATGTGATCCCGGCAGATGCCTATATCACTCTTTCCGGCGATGGTGGTGAAAAGTTCCAGTCCACCGGCAAAAATACTTTCCGTGATGTGCCCATAGGCAGTTACACGCTCAATATCACTGCCCCGGGTTATCAGTCTGTCACGCAGATAATCAATCTGAAAGCAGATGACACCATCCGGAAAGAAATTGTTCTCCGGAAATATACTGCGGAGGCAGAGAAACCGGCTCCGAAAAAGGATTCTTCTCCTACTTTCTCCGGGAGAGCTAAATCTTCACCTTCTTTTTCCGGGAAAGCGGCATCTTCTCCAAGCAAAGGCTATTTTGGAGGATTCCTGAATATTGGCTTGAATAGTTATTTATATTCTCAAAATGAAGAAATTTATAATCAAAGCAATTATGAACAGGTTTCTTATCTTAATGGTATTTATCGGACAATGGTTAATGATGATCTTCAAGTTGCAGCCAAGGCACAATATGCGATGGATATATTTATAGCTCAAGCGGATGTTACTTATTATGATTATTATGAGTACAATTACTTGTATACCAGTAATGAATCAATAATCAATATAGATCTCGAAGGTATTTATGAAATAGTTAAACCTTTAAATTGCTACCTGTCTACCTCTTTTATCAGTTCTCACTTTATAGAAAAGGAATATTTGGATGGCGTGGAAGAATCCAGTAATGACTCTCCCACGTTTCTTCGCTGGGACTATAAGACAGGGTTCTGTATTGAAGGTGAAAAAGGTATTCATCTACTAACTCCAGGCTATGACTATCAGAAAGGCATGTTTGCTGAATTGCTTTATCGCGGCTATTTACTGAGAACATACGATGGCGAATCGTATGAGGATGATCCCTCCTGGTTAGTAGCAAATTTCCGTTACCACTTTCTTACCGGTAATAATTACATGATAGTGCCTGCCTGCTATAATGCTTATGATTTTCGCTCTGAAGTACTAAATAGTATCACTTCCATTTCTGCTGCCTGTGACTTTTCAGCTGAATTTAAAGCAGAATGCGATATTTACTGGGGATACCGGTTCTATGATGGTGCACAGACTTCCATTACTTCAGTAATAGATGCCAAACTTCATTATTTATTAAATTACTATACAATTGATCTGGATTTCTACCTCGGATATAATCTCCTTAATACTGTCTCAGGTTACCCCTACCTTGATTTTGGAGAATACGACGACCGCTCAATGTTCACTTATGGTATACAGGTAACGCTGGGTAATTAAACCCGGCAGCAAAAAATAGAATCTTATACTATTATTATTTTTTATGGACACAATAGACAGCCATCCTGTCCATGATGTCCATTATGTCCATAATGTCCATAAAACTGCACCCTAAACGAAGTGATCATTGTAAACGAAAAAAGGAGAGATATTCCGTAGAGTATCTCTCCTTAATTTTTTACTATTTATGCCAGATGGCTTAGCCCAAGTTTACCATTTTTTTTGTGAAAGTACTGCCCTGTAAGGGTCTAACATTTTTTGGGGTCACTACAGTATTGAATATTTGGTGATAACCCTATCAACTGGTTTATTGCTTATACCAAGACTTCTATATATTTCACT
>JAIPGP010000062.1 GCA_021735645.1 Candidatus Cloacimonadota bacterium | reverse complement strand
ATTTTCCTCCATGTTTTTAAAAAACAAGATCAATTACAAATCTTTATTTTGACAAGGAAAAAAATACAAATCGACGATAAAGTATTGAAGTGTAAGATATTATATTTCATTTATACTTTATGAGGTCAGGTGTTCTGCATTTATTCAATTTTATGCCGGAAAACAGTAATTGTCAACCGAGAATGACCTATGATACATTGGATATGTATTTTGAGTTTGTTATTTTTTCAGGGTGGACTATATTAGAAAAGCCGGTATCGAGGATACCGGCTTTATACTTTATTAATCTATTTATTGATTAGTGTTTGTGGGTAACAGCTTTTACGCAATCACCGCTTATTTTACTGCGTTCAAAGTAGTTTGTGTGCAGTAGTTTGTGGGCTTTGTGTGAATTAGGTTCACCGAGGAAATCTGCATAGGCTTTCATCACTTCAGTATTAGAGTGTGAAGTCCGCTTAGCCATTGCAGCATCTTCTTTATAAAGACTCTGTCCACGACGGGCACGGTCTGCTATGCTGCTGCCAAAAGGCTGTCCACCACCACCAACACATCCACCGGGACATGCCATGATCTCTATAAAGTGGAAAACTTCCCCAGCAACTACACGTTCCATAAGTTTACGGGCATTACTCAAGCCATGAGCGACAGCTACATGCAATGGTAATTCACCGCCACCAGCGAGAGGAACCACGAGGTCAGCTTCTTTGATACCAGCCATACCACGTAAGGGCATCAGATTAAGATCAGCCATTTCAGTACCGGAGAGCACGGCATAAGCAGTTCTAACGGCAGCTTCCATCACACCGCCAGTAGCACCAAAGATAGTGGCAGCACCGGTATATTCACCGAGCAGGTCATCAGCTTTTTCTTCCGGCAGTGTCTTGAAATCAAGGCCTGCTTCTTCGATCATGCGCACCAGTTCACGAGTAGTGAGCACATAATCCACATCCTGATAACCGCTATCGCGCATTTCGGGTCGCTGAGCTTCAAACTTTTTAGCTGTACAAGGCATAACGGAGATACAGACTATTTTAGCAGGATCTATACCTTCTTTTTCAGCAAAGTAGGTTTTAACCATGGCTCCGAACATCTGCTGAGGTGATTTACAGGTGGAAACGTTTTCTGCTACGCAGGGGAAATAAGTTTCCATGAATTTTATCCAGCCGGGTGAGCAGGACGTGATCACAGGTAATTTCCCGCCGGTTTTCACGCGGTTGATAAGCTCAGTACCTTCTTCTAAAATAGTAAGATCAGCAGAGAAATTAGTATCAAATACGCGATCAAAGCCCAGGCGACGCAAGGCGGCATACATCTTACCAACAGTAACTTCTTCGGGGTTCATGCCGAATTCTTCTCCGAGAGTAGCGCGTACTGCAGGAGCTTCCTGCACAACAACATATTTTTCCGGGTCTAAAAGGGCATCCCAGACTTCATCAATATGAGTTCTTTCACGCAGAGCGCCTACCGGGCAATATACAGTACACTGACCGCAATTAACACAGGGGCTGTTTGCCATGCCTTTATCAAAGGAAGTAGTGATTGTGGTTTCAAAGCCACGACCATCAAGGGTGAGAGCAAACACAGTCTGGGTTTCTGCGCAAACTGTAATGCAGCGGCCGCAGTTAATACATTTATTAGGATCGCGAATAATTGAGGGGCTGGTATAATCAACTGGTTTTTTCACCAGGAGAGAAGGGAGCTCAGAAGTTTGAATTCCCAGATGATAAGCCATATCCTGCAATTCGCATTTATTATTTTGCACGCAAGTGGGGCAAACCACATCGTGATTGCTTAAGATCATTTCCACCAGGGTTTTTCTCAAGCCTCTGAGTTTATGACTATTAGTGGTAACCTTCATACCTTCCCAGACGGGAGTAGAGCAGGCACGCTTGATAGGTGATTTTTCTATTTCCACCACGCAAACACCACAGTTTGCCGTGGGGGGCAGGTCCGGGTGATAACATAAGGTTGGAATATTCTTTCCTGCTTTTTTGGCAGCAGAGATGATTGTAGTTCCCTCTGGAACCTGAACCTCAATACCATCTACTGTGAGGTTTATCATCTTAGACATATTTTCCTCCATTTCTATTTTATTTTTAATCTTTTAAGAAAATCTGCTCTAAAATGTTCCAGAGCACTCTTCACGGGCATCACCAGGCTTTGTCCCAGGGCGCAGAAGGAGGTATGGAACATAGTATCTGCAATAACGACCATGTTATCGAGGTCTTCCTGTGTCCCTTCACCTTTTCTGATCTTAGAGATCAATTGATAAAGCATCTCATTACCATTGGCACAGGGAGAGCATTTGCCGCAGCTTTCATGACGGAAAAATCTAATCACAGAATAAAGCATTTCCACGATATCAGTCCTTTCATCCATCACCAGAACTGCACCAGAGCCCAGCACTGCCGCATATTCACGCAGACTGTTATAGTCCATATTCACATCAAGGCGTTCTAAGGGAAGAAATACTCCCGCAGCTCCACCAACCAGAGCAGCCTTAAACTGATGTCCTTCTATAATGCCGCCGCCAAATTCATCAATAATTGTCCTGAGAGAGGTTCCCATATCCAC
Source organism: Candidatus Cloacimonadota bacterium (assembly GCA_021735645.1). GTDB lineage: Bacteria > Cloacimonadota > Cloacimonadia > Cloacimonadales > TCS61 > Stygibacter. Next base: position 21,013 of record JAIPGP010000062.1, on the reverse strand, counting down.
TTCACAAAGTCCGGGCAGATTCACGTCACCCATGATAGTATAGACTTTTGTACCGCTGCAGCCATCCGGGCCATAACCTGTAAACCATTCAGCACCCTTAGTGATAATACCCGGGACATTGGCAATAGTTTCAACATTATTCACCACAGTAGGTAATTTCCAGGCACCTTCTACACCGGGGAATGGAGGTTTGCTGCGGGGATTACCGCGGTTTCCTTCCATACTCTCGATCAAGGCGGTTTCTTCACCGCACACATAAGCTCCAGCCCCGATTTTAATAAAGATATCAAGGTCAAAGCCGCTTTCAAAGATATTCTTACCTAAAAGACCGTATTCATAGGCATCTTTTATGGCAATTTCCAGTCTTGTGATACAAAGTTTATATTCACCGCGAATATAAATATAGGCTTTGGTGGCACCTACTGCATAGGAAGAGATCATAACGCCTTCCAGCAGTTTATGAGGATCGCCTTCCATGATGAGCCGGTCCTTAAAGGTTCCGGGTTCGCCTTCATCAGCATTGATGACAAATAATTTCTGCGGAGCCTGAATCGGGGCAGTGAAAGACCACTTGAGCCCTGTAGGGAATCCTGCTCCGCCACGACCGCGTAAGCCAGAAGCTTTCACTTCATTTACTATCTGTTCCGGTTTCATATTAAGCAGGGCTTTTTCCCAGGCTTCATATCCGCCTGCTGCCAGATAGTCATTAATATCTTCAGGATTGATCTTGCCGGAATTTTCCAGCACTATTCTGTTTTTATAATTGAAATCATAATGTTTTTTAAGGGGTGCTTTCAGGGCTAAGCGGCTAACAGGGCGACCTTTCAGAAAGTGTTCAGCAACTATTTCCGGAATATCTTCAATTTTCAGGTTCACATAAGTAACCTGATCAGGGAATACCGTCATACTCACACCAGTACCAAACAAGCCTAAAGTACCAGTTTCCAGGATATTTATCTCATCTGCGAGTTTATTTTTCTCTAATTCGCTGAGTAGTAACGCTTCAAATTCTTTAACTCCAGCTGCCAGGGAGGTGTCGTCTATACCAATAAGAATGTGACTGCGATAAAATTTCATTATTTGCCCCCCTTATAAGAATTGATGATAGATTCCAGCTTTTCTTCGGTGAGATTGCCATACACATCATCATTTATCATCATCACCGGAGCATTTCCACAAACACCCAGGCAGGCACATAATTCCAGTGTAAATAAACCGTCAGCGGTTGTTTCTCCAATTTTCACTTTCAGCATTTCGGCGAGTTTGAGCAGCATTTTTTCGGAGCCGCGATGGAAACATGGTGGTGATTCACATAATCTGATGATATTTTTCCCGCGTGGTTTGGTGCTGAACATGGTATAAAAGGTTAACACACCAAAAATATGTGCCGGCTGAATATTCAGATAATCTGCCACTAGATGCACAGTTTCTTCTGATATGTAATGTTGGGGATCAGAATCCTGAATCTCATGCAGGATATAGATGAGATTCTCTTTTTCCGGAGTATATTTACCGAAAATCTGTTCGTACATAGTTACTCTCCGCTAATTATTTTTATTTGTCAGTGGAAACCACATAGTCATTTACTACCCGACCATTAACTATGTGCTCCGCCACGACTTTCTTTGCTTTGGCAATATCCATGTTTCCATAAGTAATCACGGGTTTGCCACTCTCAATAACATCAACTACGGGTTCCATTGAAGAAAGTCCTTTTTCACCAGTCTGGGTGACAAGAACATCTTTAATTCCACGCTGGGCTATCTCATCCAGGATAGCTTTCATTACTTCGCGAGCGCCCATGGCGATACCAGAAGTTCCCATGCCAACTACTATTTTAAAGCGGTTGTCACCGTCACGCAGCTTCATATCCTGCTGTGCCTTCTCCCGGATTTTTCTTAACTCATCCAGTGTCTTCATAAATCCTCCTGATTTATTTATTTAATGAATATTTTTTGCTTAATTTATATATCAAATTGGCAAAACCAATTGTCTAATTTCCGGCAAAATCAAAACATACTTATTCCCTTCGGTTATTCTTTTTTTCACTCCTATATCTTTTATTTCTAAAAGACCAATTGGAAAAGCAAAATTCTGCCGTCAAGTGAAAAAAATAATAACCTACTTTTTTTGTCTGAAATTAGAAATTCTGCTGGAAATCAGGCATATTTCAGGGTAGTGAAATCAATTTTGTAAATAGCTGTTTACTTAATAGTTGCCTGATAACGTGCATTTATTTGAATTGACCTACTAAAAGTGAGGTTTATATGGATGAGATAAGGGCGTTAAAAGAGATAAAGAAATATCAAAATGGCAAGTTTGAAATGCTTACAGATATTGTGGTGCGTGAAATTTCTTTCACTATAAATATAAATAATCGCAGATTAACAGCAATAGCCTGCCTGCCGGATAGTTTACTTGAACTGGCATTAGGTTTTTTGTTTTCAGAAGGCTTGATTTTAAGCTCAGCTGAGCTGCTTGAGAGTGAATTTACCCCGGGTGGGAATGAGATCAATTTCAAGCTTGAAATCCCGCTGGAGCGAATCCAAAGCTTCTTTCTTACTGGCGAAAAAACCTCGGGCTGCGGTTCTTCTTTATCCTCTGCACTCACAGGAAGTAATAGTGCTTTTCCTCATATAAAAATTGATGCGGAAGCCATTTTGCAGCAGATGCGCAGATTCCAGCAGGATTCTGCTTTATTTAAACAAACTGGCGGGGTACATAGTGCCGGACTGGTGAAAGATGATGAAATTGAGTATTATGCGGAAGATATAGGCAGACATAATGCTGTGGATAAAGTAATTGGCAGGGCTATATTAAACCAGAGTGATCTGCAGAGCTATTATCTGATCTGCAGTGGCAGGATTTCCTCTGAAATAGTAAAAAAATGCGTGAGAATGCATATTCCGCTTATCGTCTCACAATCAGCGGCAACATCGGAAGCCATTCGTCTGGGCTGGAAATATAAGACTTTTATAATTGGTTTCACACGGGGTAACAGGTTCAATCTATATACAGGAATTGAGGAGGAGATATTTGTGAAGAGTGATGGGTGATGGGTACCAGGCGTGACTTCTGGACGATCATTACAACCAAGATACCAGTAAGTCCATGTCGCTCCTGCCCTGAATACAGTATAGAAGTTCTGGCTTAGTTATCCATCTCACACAGAATGTAATATTACAACAATTGAGAAATTTTAGTTAGATTATCTTCTGCAAGTCTCTTTGGGTGTTAATATTAAAGAAATTAGCGATAAATTTTAATTCAAAATGAAGATAACCGGCATTTGATCTGGCATAGAAGCTGCGAACTGAGAAATTTCCTGCCAGCAAGCTCTCTTCCAGGAAGGGAAGGTTTGCCTTGGAATAAATAGCATGCAACGGCTCGATTCCTTCAGCATGTTTGGGCACCAGAATATCTACTTCACTATTCCTAAATACCGCAATTTGATGAAGTATCACACCGGTATCCAGATATGGCATATCACAGGCGAACACAAAGATAGTTTCAGTATGAGCATGCTTCATGGCAGCTTGAATACCTCCCAGGGGACCGCAATTGAGATACTCATCTTCTACTATTTGTATATCGGGAAATCTTTCCTTAATTGAAGCTTTACTGGTAGAGATAATGATGTTCTCAAATATGCTCTTCAGAAGTTTCACCTGTTTATCAATCAGAAAATCACCCTGGATCTTGATCAGAGATTTTTCCCGCTGGATTCTGGTATTTTTTCCTCCAGCGAGGATAACGGCGGTTATATCGGAGATTTTCATACTAAAGGAAATACTGCCCCGGAAACCCGAGGCAGTATTAATTTCCATGTATTATTTTGCTTCTTTAACGTAGATCCACCAGTAAACCATAGCACAGAGGATTCCACCACCTACAAAGTTACCAAGAGTAACAGTGATCAGATTCTGAGTGAAGAATGAACCCCAGTTAAGGGCAGCTAAGGTCTCTACTGATTTGCCGGAAGCAGCAACAGCACCACCGAAAGTTTTTGAGAAGATACCGGCAGGGATGAAATACATATTAGCGATTGCATGCTCAAAGCCAGAAGTAACAAATGCCATGATTGGGAAGAAAATAGCGAAAATCTTACCGCCAATGTCTTTAGCAGCCACTGCCATCATAACAGCAAGACATACCAGCCAGTTACAGCCAATTGCTCTGAAGAAATACATCAGATTATGAGAAGTTCCGCCATCAACTGTAGCAGCTATTTTACCGTAAGCGATATTAATAGCTGTTCCACCAACTGTTCCACCGGTTAAACCGCTCATTTTAGCGATCATCCAGGCAAGGAATATAGAACCTACCAGGTTTCCAAGATAAACAATACCCCAGTTACGCAACAACTGACCAAGGGTGATGTCTTTATTCATAAGACCCACCATCATCAGGTTATTACCAGTCCACAGTTCAGAACCGGGAATGATCACCAGCATAAGTCCAACTGAAAATACAGCACCAATAAAGAATTTCTGCAGTCCGAATAAAGCTGCGGTTCCACCAATAGTCCAGCCCGTAGCCACAGTAGTGGCAAGATGAGCTGCGAAGCCGATAAATACACCAGCTAAGATGCCGAGTACAAAAAGCTTGATTATGCTGTTACCAGCTTTTGCCTTGCTTACCCCAATAAACGCATTGGATAATTCTTTGGGTGTTAAAAAGTTATTCATTACTTACTCTCCTTTTCTTCCTTTTCTATTTTTTTTTAGGAAATCTTTCTTATTTTTGCTGCGCAAACTTTATATTCCGGTATCTTGGCAATTGGATCGATTGCCGGATTGGTAAGACGATTTGCAGGTGATTCCTTATAATGGAATGGAATATAGATAACGCCTGTAGAAATACGCTTAGTCACAAAGGCAGGAGCTGTGATCTCGCCTCTACGCGTAGAAATTGATACAACTTCACTATTAGAAATACCGAGTCTTTCAGCATCTTCCACAGAGATCATCACCATTGGTCCTGCCAGATTATTCAAACCCTGGGTTTTACGGCTCATGGTGCCTGTGTGGAACTGCTGTAATACTCTGCCAGTAGTTAGTATCAGTGGATATTCTTCATCCGGCAGTTCATCTGGTTCCTGGAAGGCTTTCGCACTTAATAACCCTTTACCACGAGCAAATTTTTCTTTGTGCAAATAGGGAGTTCCGGGATGTTCAGTATTAGGACAGGGCCACTGTAAACCAGTTCTGCCCACTCTTTCCCAGGTGATGCCGGCATAAGATGGTGTGAGGGCATTGATTTCCTGCGTGATATCCCGCACGGTCTGGTAATTCCAGTCCGAGCCCATGGCATTAGCGATCAACTGGATAATTTCCCAGTCATTTTTCACGCCTTTAGGTGGTTCGATTATCTTATTGATCCTTTGCACTCTTCTTTCTGTATTAGTGAAGTGCCCGTCTTTTTCAGCATAAGCAGCAGCAGGCAGGATCACATCAGCAAATTCAGCAGTTTCTGTGATGAACATATCCTGCACGACCATGAAATCTACTCTCTCAAAAGCTTTGATCACATGCGTTTGATCAGGATCAGAGAGGAAAGGATTCTCACCCATCACATAGATAGCTTTCACGCTGCCATCATAAGCACCATCGATCATTTCTGTGATTGTGATTCCTACTTTATTATCCAGCTTGCAGTTCCAGGCTTTTTCAAATTTCTCCTGAATAGCTGGTAATGTTACATTCTGATAACCGGGATATACATTAGGAAGTCCACCCATATCGCAGGCTCCCTGCACATTGGATTGACCACGCAGAGGATTCACTCCTCCACCTTCCACACCCAGATTGCCGCAAATCATTTGCAGGTTGGCAGTTGTCCACACGTTATCTCTTCCTGTAGTATGCTGAGTGATACCCATAGCATAAAAGAGAGAAGCTGTTTTTGCCTGTCCGAAAAGTTTAGCGATAGCACGCAGAGTATCGGCTTTAATGCCGGAAATCTTTGCTATATTTTCGGGTGAATATTTATCGTTCATAATTTCAGTTTTAAATTCTTCAAATCCTTCCAGACGACTTTCGACATATTCCTTATCTTCCCAGCCGTTTTTAAGAATTTCGTGCATCATGCAGTTCATCACAGCCACATCAGTTCCAGGACGATGAGCTGCATATATCTCAGCATAATCAGCCATAACGATTCTTTTGGGATCGATCACGATAAGTTTTGAATTGCCTTCACGCACGGCTTGTTTTATACGGGCAGCAATAACGGGATGAGCAGCAGAAGTATCTGAGCCGATGATCAAAATCACATCTGCTTTCTTGATCCCGGCAATATCATTTGTCATAGCACCACTACCTAATGAAGCAGCCAGACCGGCTACTGTAGAGCTATGTCAGAGACGGGCACAATGATCTACGTTGTTTGTGCCTACCTCTTTTCTGATAAATTTCTGAAATGCAAAATTCTCTTCATTGGTTACTTTGGCTGAAGCAAGTCCCACGATGGAATCACTGCCAAACTCGTCTTTTATGGAAGTAAATTTGCTGGCAACCAGAGCGATTGCCTCTTCCCAGCTTGCTTCCCTGAATTTGCCATTCTCTTTGATCATAGGTGATGTAAGCCTTTCTTCGCTATTCACAAAATCAAAGCCATAGCGACCTTTCACACAGAGCATTCCATTATTAGTGGGTGAATCTTCCACACCTGTAATACGGATTATCTTATCCTGCGTGCGATCTATATGAACTTCCAGTTTACAGCCTACCCCACAATAAGGGCACACTGTTTCCACTTTATCAAGTTCCCAGGTTCTGCCGGCTCCAATTGTTCTTTTGTCAATGATACAGCCTACGGGGCACAGCTGAACGCATTCGCCGCACTGTACGCAGGTGGAAGAGCCCATAGGCAGATCAGTATCGAATACTATCTTGGTTTCATAACCGCGGTTGCCATAATTAAGCACTTCATTTACTACTGTATGATTACAGCCCACAATACATCTGCCGCAACTGATGCACTTGGAGCGGTCAACTACGATGAATTCGCTGGAGTCATCAATTTCATAATTATCATCATAAAGCTGAAAACTCGGTTTAGTGATTCCCAGATAATAAGCAGCGTCCTGCAATTCGCAGTTACCATTTTGCTCACAGGCAAGGCAGTCATGCCTTCCTGAAGAAAGAGCCAGATCAACTACTAATCTTTGGGCGTCCAGAACCTGCTTAGAATTCGTGGTCACCTTCATCCCTTCAGTTACAGGCTGGTTGCAGGAAGTCTTAAGCCCTGGCATACCTTCCACTTCCACTACACAAGCCCGGCATTTGGCAGCTTTTCCTGTTTTCTCATGAAAACACAGGTGAGGAATATATAAATGATTCCTCAATGCTACCTGCAGGACCGTCTCTCCCGGAGAAGCTTCATAAGCTTTTCCATTTAGATAAACTATCATATAGCTATCCTCCAGTTTATTATAATCATTTTATTCTTGCTAAAAAGTCTTCTCGGAAATTCGTGATTGCACTGTTGATCGGCATACAGGGAGATTGTCCCAGGGCACAGAACGATGATTTAAGCATGCCATTTGATATGCGGATCATTTCGTCAAGATCAGATTCTTTGCCTTTGCCCTTGCGGATGCCGTCTATTAATTTATACAGCAATTGAGTACCCTTGGCACAGGGAATACATTTGCCACAGGATTCATGGCGGAAGAAACGCAATACGCTCCACAGCATATCAACCATATCTGCTGAATGACTCATAACTAATATTGCTCCTGAGCCCAGCACTGCTGCATATTCCTTCAGTGAATTATAATCCATTTTCACGTCCAGCCGCTGATCATTTAAAAATACGCCAGCTGCTCCACCAACTAATGCGGCTTTAAATGCCTTGCCTTCTTTCATGCCACCGGCATACTGCTGAATAATTGTTCGCAAGGTGGTACCCATATCAACTTCACACAAACCAGGCAGTCGTACATCGCCCATAATAGTATATACTTTGGTGCCGGTGCAGCCTTCTACGCCATGCTCTGCAAACCAGGCAGCACCATTCGTGATGATTGCCGGCACATTTGCCAGAGTTTCCACATTATTAACAACAGTAGGCATCTGCCAGGCTCCAGCTACGCCAGGGAACGGCGGCTTGCTGCGAGGTGTGCCGCGATTGCCTTCCATGGATTCTATCAGAGCAGTTTCTTCACCACATACATAAGCCCCTGCACCTATCTTGATAAAGATGTCCAGATCAAAGCCGCTGCCAAAGATATTCTTGCCCAATATCCCATAATCACGTGCCTGCTCAATAGCCTTTTCCAGTCGGGAAATACATAATTTATATTCTCCACGAATATAAATATATCCTTCACTGGCACCTATGGCATAAGCACACAGCATCACGCCTTCTAATAGTTTATGAGGATCGCCTTCCATGATCAGCCGGTCTTTAAAAGTGCCCGGCTCACCTTCATCGGCATTCACTACCACATATTTCTGCTCTGCTTTGATAGGTGCCGTAAAGCTCCATTTCAAACCAGCAGGAAAGCCTGCTCCACCGCGACCTCGTAATCCTGATGCTTTCACTTCCTGCAATACTGCCTCGGGCTGCATACTGGTAAGTGCTTTTTCCCAGGCTTCATAACCACCCGTTCCCAGATATTCATCAATATTCTCGGGATCAATCACACCCGAATTATTCAGTACTATCCGGCGCTTATAATTAAAATCATACTTCCTGACCAGAGTGTTATCCAGGATAAGCCTATGAACCGGACGTCCCTTCAGGAAGTGTTCTTCCACGATTTCGGCAATATCAGATTTCTGCAGATTTACATACGCTGTCTGCTCAGGATATACCATCAGGCTCACGCCAGTGCCAAACAGTCCCAGTGTTCCGGTTTCTAATATATTGATTTCTTCACTCAGATTATTTTTCTGTAATTCACTGCGCAGTATCGCTTCGATTTCTTTCACGCCTGCTGCCAGCGAAGCATCATCTATTCCTATCAGGATGTGACTTCTATAAAATTTCATTATTTGCCTCCCCTGTATGAGGCGATGATAGATTCCACTTTGGCTTCCGTGAGGTCACCATAAACGTCTTCATTGATCATCATCACCGGAGCATTTCCGCAAACGCCCAGACAGGCACACAGTTCCAGTGTAAATATTCCGTCTGCTGTAGTTTCGCCTATTTTCACTTCTAAAAGCTGACGTAATTGACGTAATATATCCTCTGAACCCTTCAGAAAACAAGGTGGGGATTCACATAGCCGGATGATATTTCTGCCTCGCGGCTTGGTGCTAAACATAGTGTAAAAAGTTAATACTCCCTGAATGTGAGACTCTGAGATTGAGAGATATTCTGCCACTATCTTAATCGCCTCTGCGGATATATAGTGCTCTGGATGCTGATCCTGAATCTCGTGAAGAATATAAATCAGGTTCTCTTTTTTCGGAGTATATTTCCCGAAAATCTGCTTATACATAATTACTCCCCGTATTGTTTATTACTTTGTGGACACTACATAGTCATTTACTACCCGTCCATTGACTATGTGTTCTGCTACTACTTTCCTGGCTTTGGCACTATCCATATTACCATAAGTGACTTCCGGCTTGCCTGTCTCGATCACATCTACAACCGGTTCCAAAGAAGAAAGTCCCTTCTCACCTGTTTGAGTAACCAGGACATCTTTGATGCCTCGCGAAGCTATTTCATCAATGATTGCTTTCATCACATCACGGGCACCCATGGCTATCCCGGAAGTCCCCATGCCTACCACTATCTTATAACGGTAGTCACTGTCCCGCAGTTTCATGTCCTGCTGAGCTCTTTCCCGGATTTTCCTCAATTCTTCCAGTGTCTTCATAAATCCTCCTGATCTTTTTTATATTTATTTGATTATTTTTTGATGCTTTTCAATGATATGACAGAAATAAAAATGTCGCTTTTTCCTATAAAAAAATCCATAGAAATTATTCCCAACTAATCTCCTTATTAATAGATCATTATTCTCTATTAATCAACCCATAAGTTGAAATGCAATTTCTACCGTCAAGGAAAAAAATCCTGCCCTCTTCAATTGACACCCATTATCTCTTAAGCGTTCATATTCTAAAGAGTTACACCGCACCTAACATGAAATTTATTTAACCAGATAGACTAATTTTACACCCTGATGTAATCCATCATACTACGCATTTTTCCTGTCCTGCGCAAATCATCTTTTCTATCACTGCTCATTCCTTTTTTGGGAATTATATGACCAATTAATCTTATGGGGGAGATTTCGAGAAAAGGGGAGGTTAGAGGTAATTCTGGTAATTTGTAAGATATTTTGTGTGCATAGATAGATTTGTGTTGATGATGGTATCAATATCTGGGTGGGATATATTGTTTTCAGTCTGGCAGGCTTGGTCTATGAGTTTATAGATGTCATTGAAGCTTATTTTGTGATTCAGGAAGAGAGAGATGGCTGCTTCATTGACGGCATTGATTATGGTGGGTAGAAGTCCACCGGTTTTACCGGCTTCTATGGCAAGGAAGTAAAGAGGGTAGCGTTCGGGAGTAAGAGGACGGAAATTCATTTGGGGCAGATCGAGGATGCTGGTGCGGATAAGGTCTGAGGGTATGTGCTGCGGATAGGAGAGGGCATAGAGCACGGGAAGTTTCATCGTGGGATTGCTTAATTGAGCCATAATACTGCCATCGGCAAATTCCACAAAAGAGTGGATAATGGATTGCGGGTGCATAATGGCTTCTATCTTGTCGTATTCAGTATCGAAGAGCCAGTGAGCTTCGATCACTTCCAGAGCTTTATTCATCATAGTCGCAGAATCGATAGTAACTTTTGTGCCCATAGTCCAGGTGGGGTGTTTGAGTGCTTTATCCAGAGTGATATTAGTGAACTGATCAAGAGGCAGGTCACGGAAAGGCCCGCCGGATGCAGTGAGGATTATCTTGCTGATCTCAGATGGCTGATGTCCTTCCAGGCACTGGAATACGGCACTATGTTCACTATCTACAGGTAATACGCGGCTTTTAGAGGAGCGCAGTTTATTTTTGATAAGATGTCCTGCCAGCACGAGCGATTCCTTATTTGCTAGAGCCAGGTCAATACCTGATTCAATCGTGGTAATCGAGGAGAGCAGCCCGGCTGAGCCAGCGATGGCATTCAGGACAATATCGAGATCAAGTTCGCTGATGAGTGAGAGCAGTTCTTTTTCGCCATGATATATTATAGAGCCGGGAGGAGGAGCAGCCGGCAGTTTAGAGCCGGTGATCACCAGATGTTTGATGCCAAATTCATGGGCATATTCAAAGAGAAGTTCAGTATTATGATGGGCGGTGGCGAGGGTGATATTAAATTTATCGGGATGTTCTCTGATCACGGCAATAGTGGAATTTCCAATGGAACCAGTAATCCCCAGGACGGCGATATTTTTCAATTTTATTAATAACTCCAGTTAATAGCGATGCGATGCGAATTATCAAGCTCAGGTTCCATCTCAAAGCAGTAGGAAAGTCCGAATTGCTGATATTTAAGCACTAAACCTGTAGTGAAGTGATCTATGTCATAACCCAGCAGAAAATCAAAATACTGGTTGATCTGAGATTCCAGACCGGCATGGAGGTCAATACTAACCGGATCCAAAGAGAAAGATGCAGCTTCTTCTCTGCCTTCAAATAATATTTCGCTGCGCAGGTAGAGGCGCAATGGTACTTGTGTCGAAGGAAATGAGAATCCGTAACTGGCTTCCAGGTTTGTGCTGGGGATAACTGCTTCATCAGTGCCATTATTCCAGAGGATACGGGTAGTGAAGAAATCACGTATCTGAGCAGCAAGCACCAGTTTTTTTGTCGGGTCAGTAACAATTGCCAGATCAGCGCCAAAGCCTACGCCATTTTCTTTGGCGAGACTGCGATAAGCGATCTTAGGAGTGAACCCGAGCGTGAAGGAGCCTATATTCTGGTAAAAACCAAAATAAGTGATCAGGTCAGAATTATTTACGTAGTCATAAGCATAGGGACGGTTATCATTACCAATGGCAAGAGAATCATTTTCCAGTTTAGTGAGCGGGATATCATTAATGCCAATGCGGGAAAGAACTATACTGAATTTTTTATCATTTCCCCAGATAGCGGAAAAAGTGTCATATTGCAGCAAGCCTTCAAATTCTTCGGCGTGCATGAATTCCAGGCTGTTATCAGTTTTATATTCCAAAAGTGCGGGATTCCACCAGGCGACTGTATGAGAATTCAGGTTAGTAAGCCCGGTGCTGCCGAGTGCCAGATTGCGTACGCCCATGCCGAAATGAAATATTTCTCCGGCATACTTGGTGGCAGAAAGGGGAGCGAGGAGCAGCAGAATGAGTGCTGCTAAAACTATTTTCTGAGTGAAGCTGCTATTTTTTGATGACATCTACATAACTCCCTATGATTTTTTTCACTGGACCATCATCAAACTTGATGACCAGAAGAGCATCTCTGCCCTGACCATCCACGCCTAATATCATGCCCAAGCCAAAGTTGACATGTTTGATTTTTTGTCCAATTTTAAAATGTTTTTCAGATTCCAGCACGACTCGGGCTGCCGGTTTGTGATTAGTTCGTGCCGGACGCGAAGGAGTGAGATAGGCATGAGGATCATAGTGCTCTACATCTAAATATTCGGGGTCAAATTCTTTGATAAATCTGCTGGGTTTAGTCATATCTATGCCTGTACTCATGCGTCTCCACCGGGCGAGTGTGATATGCACGGTCTGGCGGGCGCGGGTGATTGCCACATAGAGCAGCCGGCGTTCTTCTTCAACTTTATCTTCTTCCTCTATTGAGCGGTAGTGTGGCAATAAGCCATCTTCCAGTCCCACGATCATGATGTGATCAAATTCCAGACCTTTGGCATTGTGCATGGTCATTAGATTCACTCTGTCCTGAGCGTCATCATTCGTATCAAGGTCAGTTTGCAAAGTGGCAGATGCCAGATATTCTGCCAGGTCCGGTTCGCTATCATTTTCCTGCTTATATTCCTGACTGAATTCGCTGGCAGAATTTAACAGTTCACAGATATTTTCATATTTACTCTGAAATTCGGGGTCAGCGAAAGCTTTCTTTTTTTTAAGGTCTTTTTTATTATCTATCCCATAGAGAGCACCTAAACCAGTTTTTTCCAGAACCAGCCAGATCAGGTCATAGATAGATAAGTTTTGAGAGGCATCCAGCAGGTCCAGCCATAATTGCCGGAATCCGGTAGTGAGTTTGGCAGGGCGACTACCCAGGAAGGAAAATTCTCCCGTCAGGATCACCTGGGCGATAGGGCATTGCTGACTGGCAGCAGCCAGAGCGAGTTTATCCAGGGTGGATTTTCCGATACCGGGCGAGAGCAGCAAAGCTCTTTGCACGCTTTCGAGGTCTTCCGGATTCACGGTCATTCGCAGATAGCAGAGGATGTCCTTGATCTCTTTACGCTGGTAGAAATTAACTCCGCCAAATATGCGGTAGGGTATATTTTTCTGCACGAGGATTTTTTCCAGGATACGGCTTTGGGCATTGGTGCGGTAAAGCACGGCAGATTCTGCATATTTAGAAGTTGTGTAAAATTCAGTTATTAGCTCAGAGACGAATAGGGCTTCTCCTTCTTCATTATCAAGGGCAGTGAGGTGAGGCTTTTCCGGCAGCTTGAAATCTGTATAGAGTTCTTTACCGTGCCGGGAAGTATTGTGACTTATAAGACTATTTGCCAGCTTCAGGATGTTCTCATGAGAGCGGTAATTGCGTTCCAGTCTGATTTTGATGACGTTCTGGTAATCACTTTCAAAATTGAGGATATTCTTGATCGTGGCACCCCGCCAGGTATAAATAGCTTGATCATCATCGCCGACGACGCAGATATTCTGATGGTCTTTTGCCAGATGATGAATGATCTCAAACTGGGCATAATTAGTATCCTGGTACTCATCGATCATAATATAGCGGAATTTTTTCTGCCACTTGAGCCGGACAGCTTCATTATCCGCCAGCAGATAAGCCATATTCATAAGAATATCATCAAAATCGAGGGCATTCTGGGCTTGCAGATATTCCTGGTAGCGGATGTAAATTTTCAGGATTTCTTTGCTCCAGGGAGTGTATTCATTAAATTCCCAGAATTGCTCCGGCTTCAGGAGATTATTTTTCTGACGAGAGATAATAGACCGCACTACCTGTGGCTTGAATCTTTTCGCGTCTATATTAAGTTCTTTGATGATTTTTTTCACCAGGTTCTTCTGGTCTTTTTCATCATAGATCACATAATTAGCAGTAAAGGGCAGATGGTCAGCTTCAAAACGGAGAATTTTGCCAAATATGGAGTGAAAAGTGCCAACCCAGAGATTAGTGCTGGCAAGATTGAAAGTGTCTGCCAGCCTTTGACGCAGTTCCCGGGCTGCTTTATTGGTGAAAGTGACAATTAGCAGGTTTTCTTTACGGGTGCAACCGGTAGCTATCAGGTAGCCGGCGCGGTAAATAATGCAGCGTGTTTTTCCGGTACCAGCTCCGGCAAGAACCAGAAGCGGTCCTTCTGTAGTGGAAGCCACCTGTTTTTGAGCAGGATTCAAGTCTTTTAGAAGTTCGTCTGCTACCATGTTTTGGGACCTGACCTCCAGCCTTCCAGACGTCTATCTCCTACCCAGCGATAGGCGGACATCTTGTAGTAATACCAGTTGCCGGGGATAATATTTTTGTCTGTAAAGCTTTCCTTATCGCCGGAATTAATGGTGTCATCATCAATTCTTGCATACAAACCGTTGATTGAGAGGCAGCGGTAGATATAATAGCCATCGGCATCATCCTGACTTGCCCAGGAGATTTCTATTTCATAAGAGCTGCTGTGTGAGATATTGATACCAATCACTTCCTTAGGTACTTCGATGTCATTGACCACGGGATCAAGCGGATTTGAGCGGTCAAGTGCACAACTGCAGAGAATAAGGACAAGTGCTGTCAGGATAATAATATTTTTCATAATCAGAACCTGTAGGTTATGCCACTGGGCGTGACAGAGAGTTTTTTGTTATGGTAATCAAGATAGATTTTTTGCCATAAATCGGTATTATATTCATCTACAACCAGGAAAGTGTCATAAATATTATAAGCCCAGACCATAAGGCCTAAGCCAAAGAATAACTGACTGTTTCTCCAGGGAGCTTTAGTTTTTTCGTAATAATCTTCCAGATCACCGATATAGTCAGAGGTTTTATATTTATCATAATAGTTCATAGCTTGATCATAATAATAGAAGCTGGAAACGAAGAGTGCTACTTCCAGCCCGAGAATGATCTGCCCTTTGGCATATTTTCCGGCAGAGAAATGCGTCCAGCCAGGTACAAAGGCAGATTTTATGACATTACTGCGGTAATTGAGTTTATTCATTTCGTAAACCTGGAGCAGTTTCTGGCGTTGTTGCAGGTCATAACGGGCCTGCAGTTGTGATTGTGGTGTCAGCCAGTTATATTTAGCCGGATCAGAGAATTTTTCCACATCAAATTTCTGGGCAAAGGCTATAGAGTTCAGGCAGGCGAGAAAGATAATCAGCATAATTTTATTTAAAGACATATTTTCCTACTTCATCAAAGCTTCAGAGTCTTTGTTCAGGGGTGAAATCGTTCTTTCGATCAGGTTAATCCGCCAGGCATAATAATGGCTTTCAGCGGGGCTGAAGATGTCTATCCTGACTTCAAAATTGAACTCACCATAAGAATAAACGGCTTTCCAGTCACTGCTGCTTACCTGATCACCAAATTCCTTGGTCATGGCAGCCAGCTTTGTATCCACATTTCTTTTGATAATTCCATTTTTGTAATCTCTAATGATTTCCAGGGCAAAGTTCTTCGGATTTGACTCAGCTCTTATATAGTTATCCATTTCATGACTTTTGCGTTCAGCAGCAGTTTTACCACTTAGTTTCCAGGAGTCATAATATAAGTCTTTAGCTTTTTTATATTCATTTCTGTTCTCGAAAAGCTCTGCCTGGGTGTAAAGGCTGTCTGCCTGAGCAAATCTGCGACGCTGTTCTTTTGCCTGATCAATTTTTTTCAGTGCCTGAGGATCATCCGGCAGCACCAGGAAGGACTTGGAATAAGTCTCAATGGCAAGGGCAATTTCTCCTTCATTCAGTAATTGATCTCCAGTATCAATAAATCTCTGGCGTACTTCAGATTTCACATGTTCTGTGCTGGAAAGCAAATCTGGATTATTAGCAACAGCCAGGTCAAAGTGCTGTCGCATAGCCACATAATCTTTGTTTTCCAGATCATACATACCCCACTGGTAATAGGAAGTGCCTATTTCATAGTAAATATCTTCTCTGTAACTGGATGGGTAATTAGCATAAAGTTGAAATTCGGCAATAGCAGCGGAGAAATTGCCATTTTCACGCATAAGCCGGGGGCTTTCCAGAAACCAGGGAATAAGTGGATTGATCACTTCCGTAGCGGAAGGTGCCTGCTCTGATTCGGGATAGCTTTCCCATAATGTTTTATAGTCTGCATAAGCAGCCACTTTCTGATTTCGCTGCAGATAAATATCTATTCTACTGCGCAGCATTTCAGGAACCAGTTCAGAATCGGGAATAAAATTTATCACATAATCATAATGCTCCAGTTGTTCATCGATATCGCCGGCAATTTCTGCTTTATGAGCCAGTTCCAAATGGACATTATCTGCCAGTTCATCTGCCTGATCAGAATTCGCCAGAAAGAATAAACGGTCAGCCAGAACCCAGTTCTTTTTTGTGTATGCCTGCAAGCCAAGCTGGTAGTAACATTCACTTCTTTCCAGTTCAGCAATGGTTTGTTCTGCAGAATGATGATTTCTCTGGATATATTTGTCATACAGCATGATAGCCGGGACAAAATTACCTGACTTAGAATACTCATGGGCGTCTTTGAATTTATTGCTGGAAGAGCAGGCAGTCAGCAATAACAGGAGAGTCCAGAGCGTTAGAGTTTTAAAATTTAATTTCCTGATAATCATCCGCTTTTTTAACGTTTGGGTAGATTCGGGTTTTAATTTCAGTTTCCAGCTCAGAGCTGATGCCATGTGTCAAAATTATGGTTTTATCTGTAGCGAACAGCTCTATAATCTGTTTTGCCGGCGGGTGCAGTGCATCTATTACAATAATATCCGCAGCATCGACAGGTGCTGCAAGCTGGGGAAGATTGCTGAAGTCTGCTGTATAAAACAGGTTCTTATCTTCTCCTTTTAGTAAGATAGAATAGGATTTCAGTTTATTAGGCAAGTTATTATCCTGCACGAATTTTCTATATCTTTTGAGGTGGTCATTTTCAAATATCTGCACGAATTCTGCCCAGTTATTCAAGGTGGTAATATTTTGAATAATCAGGTTAAAAGGCAGCTTGGCAGGGAAGAGGTAGAGCATTTCCATAGACTTGATAAAATCATTTTCTCTTTCCGGCAGAAAGAGATACAGGTCTTTTTGCCTTTTGGATATATGCAGAAGCTGGATTAGCATATAAATACCTGAGATATGGTCGGGATGAAGATGTGAGATCACTATTCCATCCAGAAAATCCGGCTTAAAATCATATTCTGTTAGCGTTCGGGCAGCGGGTTCTCCGCAATCTACAAGCAGATTCTTCTGATTGCTTTGCACCAGCAGGCAGCTATGATTTTTATTGGGTGTTGGCAGACCAGAACCGCTGCCTAAAATGGTTACTATCATTTATTTTCCTGTTTCGGGGTGATTTTTAACTGGTTGTGGGGAATCACTACAGGTATTTGATCGAGTTTTTTACCCAGAAAGAAAAAGACAATAGCAAAGAGGCAGGTGGAAGATACCAGCAGCAAAGTAGAATTCATCTGCAAAACCAGAATAGTAGCAAGAACCAGAATAATGTTGATCAGATAGACAAAGACCGCTGTAACTTTTGTTGATCCGGTAGCATTTCCGATTCTGTGCGTACTGTGGTCCTTTCCTCCCTGTGAGATGCGTCTGCCGTCTCGCCTGCGGGTATAGCTCACCAGCGTAATATCAAATATTGCAAAGCTCAAAAGCAGGACGGGGATCAGAAACCAGATGTGATTATCCTTGCTTTGAGACATCAGATTGCCGGAAAGAAGTCCCATTGTTGATAGAAAATAACCAATGAACATACTTCCGGCATCGCCTAAAAATATTTTGGCAGGATTGAAATTATAGGGTAAAAATCCCAGTACACAACCGGCAAAGGTCATGGACATCAAGCCGATAATACTGGTGAGATGCGCTATTTCTGGGGTTTTGGATAGATAACTGATAGCATAAAACCCCAGCCCCAGTATGCCACTCATGCCTGCCAGCACACCATCCATATTATCCAGGAAATTAAAAGCATTCATCAGACCTATCATCCAGAGCAGGATTACTGTCACACTAAGCCAGGTGGGTCCCAGCACATGCCACATATCACTTGAATAGATGAAAAGCAGACAGGCAGCCAGTTGTCCTATCATTTTGGGAATAGGCTGCATCCCATTTCTATCATCAATAATACCCACAACCAGAATTACAAATGCTCCGGCAAGGTAGCCGATAAGTCTTATATTTAAGGCATGTAGATTAAGGGCGATAACAATAATAACCAGAAAGAGAAAACCGATGAATACTGAGATACCTCCCATCAGTGGTACTGCCGTTTTATGAACTTTCCGAGCACAGGGATTATCTACAAAATTCCACTTCAATGCCAGTTTTATAATCAAAGGCGTGAGACTGTAAACTGCCAGAAAACCCAGCACAAATACAGCGAAGTACTTATATACAATATTCATCTATTCCTTCTAAACTTTATTTTACAGATTGTTTCAGTAATAGCGTTCATTTTGTCAATAGCAAAAAATACTAATCTCCGGGAACTGGCTCTCGCTCGATGATATTGCCCCTATTTAAAATCCAGTCCGGGTCAAACTGCTGCTTGATACTGCGGAAACAGGCAATGCCTTTTTCGCCATACATCAGCTGGAGCAAGTCGCGTTTTATCTTGCCAATACCATGCTCACCAGACACGCTTCCCCCCGCAGCGATAGCTGCTTTTGCCCATTCAATCACCAGCTTTTTCGCTGACAGCCACTTCTGATAATCAGATACTAGAATATTCGTGTGAAGATGATCATTGCCTATATGTCCAAACGCTATCACCTGCCAGCCGTCCTGCTCTGCCTGACGGTATAATCTTAGCATTTTATGTAAATACCCCGCAGGCACTGCCAGATCAGTGCTTATCTTACTGATGCGGTCATCTTTCTGCCTGATAACATCAAGCTCAGCATTGATCGCTTCCGGTACGGCATGCCGAAAGTTTTTTAATTGCTGTATTCCGGCTTCTGCATCGGCAAACCAGCAGTTAGATTCGCTGGAACCTGCCTTCTCAGCTAAATCTCCTGCCTTAAAAACCGCTTCTTCAATAAGTTCTGTTTCATCTCCTTCATATTCATAATAAACAGCATTTTTCCAGTTTGACGCCATTTCCGGCAGGGTGTCCCACATTTGACGGTATTTTCTCAAAAGGTTCAAAGCATTATGATCAAAATATTCAAGGGCAGAGGCAGTATAACTTTGCTGTTTCAATTCTTCACAGAACGCCACTGCTGCCGTTTCACCGGCAAAAAACTGTATTACTCCCCAGCAATGGGCTGGCTTGGGAAGCAGCTTGATCTCCAGTTCGGTTATGATTGCCAAAGTGCCTTCTGCGCCAATATACAAATCAAAATCGCGGGAGCTTTCTGACAGATAATAACCTGCTGCATTTTTTACTCCTTTTGAGGGTAGAGTAATATCAGGTTTAGGGACTAATTTATCTTGTTTTATTGCTGAAAGGTTATAAGTTTTCAGGTTCGAGAGCCAGAGCCGGGTAGCACCATATTTATAACTGCGTGCTCCGGAAGCATTGCAGGACGCCATCCCTCCCAGTGAAGCACTGGTTTCTGTGGGATCAGGCGGAAAAATATATTTGCCTGAATTAATGAACTCCTGCCAGATAATTTTAGCTGCGGCAGTCCAGTCAGAAATATCATATTGCCTGCTGAAAAGGATTTCCCGCAGCTCTGCCAGTTTTAATCCCGGCTCGCATCGCAAAAAATAGCTTCCTGCCTCATCACGCCGGATACCTAGTATTTTATTCATCCGCTCCAGATTAAGGATCAGTCCACCAGCCGGAACGCTTCCTCCGGTAATGCCGGTTCGGCTGCCCTGGATCGTGAGACAAATATCCCTCCGAAGACAAAATTCCACTGCATCCTGAATATCCGCTTCACTTTTTGCAAATACCAGATATTCCGCATTACCGCTTAAACGCGATTCATCATGCAGATATTCTGCCAGCTCGTTACCAGATATTTTTATTATTTCCATATCTGCTAAAGATCAATGATCATCCCTTGAAATGTCAATCAGATTATTTTTTAGATTTAATTTAGTAAGAAAAGGGGGCAAGTCTGGTGCGTAATTTACTACAAATAAATGAGCATTACTTGCAAAATGAAAACCAGGAATGACTGTGAATGAACATATATCCCGCATTCCCGCTAATTATAACGATGGAGGTTTAACCCCTGGCTCATGATATAATTCTATTTGTTTTTTTTATCTCTCTCCAGCGTAATTATCTACCTTTTTGTTCAAACAATTCCTCCCACATCTCCTCTTCGAAGCACACCAATCACCAATCATAAGCATTGCGTCATTAAAAATCACAGATATTTATGAGGTAATGCTTATAATCGGTTTTAATCCTTTTTTATGATTATTATTTCGTATATCTGAACTTCCTGGCTATTATAGATAGATTAAATGTGACCAAATGTGACCATAATGTGACCGCCGAATTAATTGTGTTGTATATGTTTAACCTCCCTTGGTCACACTTTTGTCATTTTTTGAAGATTACCCCTATATTTAACTTTTATAAAAAATTCAACTCTCTTAAATTTCTTCAAGCTCTTTGGCAGGTTACTGTTACTCATATTCTATGACTTCAATCAAGTTCTACACACCACCACGACTCACGAC
>JAIPGP010000061.1 GCA_021735645.1 Candidatus Cloacimonadota bacterium | reverse complement strand
TTTTTGGACATTATGGACAGTATGGACTATATGGACAGTATTATTTGCCCATATTGTCCATAGTAAATAGATTAATGCCTGTCAAACGTTGTTGTTTTTTTTTGGGGGGGGGGGGGGGGGGGATATAGGACCTATAGGACCTATAGGACTTATAGGCGGGTGGGCTATACTGGATATTATTATAAAGTATAATATAGTACTTGACATTATTAGGCAGGAAAAACTTTTGGGTGTTGTCTTAGTTAAAGGAAGAATTATGGAGGTTATTTATGAATAAAGTAGATTTGGCTGTGTTGGGTTTTTTGATCCGCATGCCGATGCATGGTTATCAGATCGCGGAATTTTTTGAGAAACGAGGGATCGAGTTCTGGATCAAGATCAAAATGCCCTCAGTTTATAAAGCGTTGGGTCGTCTGGAAGAGAAAGCTCATATAACGGGGAAATTAGAAATTGATGACTGCAATCGAGCCCGTAAGGTATATTCAATCACAGATAGTGGCAGAGCATATTTTCATGAGTTACTGGATGAGATATTTTTCTGTGAGAAATTTACATCACCTTTTGATTTCTGGAATGCCTTCAGGTTTTTAGATGGCAATATCAGCAAGGATTACTTTGTTAAGCTGGTCAAGCATCGCAAAAAGAAGGAAGAGGAGCATCACTGTAAAATGGAAGAAAAAAGACTGATGAAAGAGAACCAGTTTGATGCTAATCAAATACCATTTTATCTTAAGATGCTTTTTGAGCATCTGCAAAGTGTGCATCAGCAGCAGTCAAAATTACTTGATAAACTGCTTTTAGCGGCAGAATCACCAGAAAACAGCAAAGTATTCAATATTAATAAAAATGAGGAACTAAAATGAAGAAAACAGTATTTATCACCTTAGTTACGCTGTTGATCATGGGTTTATCAGCAGCGGAAGTATTATCACTTGATAGTGCACTTAAGATGGCAATAGCCAATAATAATGAATTAAAAGCAGCAGAGAATAATATGAAAGCTGCTGAGAAATCAATGCAAAGCAGTTATCTGGCACTGGGTCCTTCTGCCAGCCTGAGCGGAAGCAAAGTATATCTTGATCCCGGCAGTGAGACACCGGCAGGCACTATTGATGAGACATCATCTTATGGCATATCAGCCAGTCAGCCGATCTTTAATGGTGGGAAAGTGCTGTTATCAGCTCAAATAGCTAAGAATACATATAAGCTGCAGAAAACGAGTTATCAAAGCAAGCTTTTAGAGATCACAGGTGCTGTTGAGCAGAAATATTATTCTGTGCAGGGTTTAAAAGAGCAAATGAAAGCACTGGAAAAGAAACTTGAGCAGAGCACAACAAACCTGGAGATTGCCAAAGCAAAGCTGGAAGCAGGACTATTTTCCAATGCAGAATACCTGCAGATGCGCTCAGAGAAACTATCCTCAGAGCTGGATTTAATGAACGTGCAGAATGCCTATCTACTTGGTAAACTTGAGCTGTCAAATTACCTGGGCTATACTGAAAGTTATGATGTAGATGAATTTGATATGTCATCATATCAAATTATTATGGAAATTATAAAGCAATCTGCTGCGGCAGCACAAAAAAACCTGGAAGATCAATTGATAGAAATCGGTAAAGAACACAATCCAACTATAGCAATTTCCCGCCTTAGTATTGATACAGCTACAAAATCTAAAACACTTGCTGCGGGTAATTTTTTACCTTCCATAAATCTATCATATTCCTACGATTGGTCAAACAGCAATCTTAATAAGGATTTTGATGGTAGTGGAAGTCTGGCGCTGGTAGCCTCCATGCCGATCTTCCCGCTGGCAGATAATGCTCTTGACTATCAATCTGCCCATTATCAGTTAAAACGCTCGGAAAATAATTATGCGAGCACAGAAGATGGCATAATTCTGGCAATCCGCAGTTCCTACCTGAATTTAATTACCTCAGCCCGTCAGGTGGAATCTGCCAGTGTAAGCAACGAGCTTGCCTGGGAAACCTGGAACCAGATGCGGGAAAGCTTTGAGCAGGGCTTGATATCCAGCACAGATCTACTCTCTACGGAAGTGATGGTGATCAATTCTGATTACAATTATATTTCAGCTAGACAGGGATTTCTGGAATCGATTTCCAGTTTGAAGAATCTTCTGGGAATGGATGATAAAGAGCAATTAATAAAATTAATAGAGAATATGGAGGAATAATGAAAAAGTATAATTTTAAAATAGTTATCTTAGCTTTAACTATGATAATATTTTTTGCTGGTTGTGGTAAAGGTCGACCAGGAGTTGCCAAGAGCAGCGTCAATAAAGTTGAAAAACCTGTACCAGTCATGGTACAAAAACTGGAATTAGCTGATCTGGATGAATATGTGAGTTTCACAGCCAAACTGGAAGGGATAACTGATATATATCTTACCAGTGAGAGCAGCGGAAAAGTTATTGAGCTTAACAAGAAGCTGGGAGACTGGGTAAAGAAGGGTGAAACAATAGGTAAAATAGAAAATGACAGTTATTTAAATAATCTTGATCAGGCGAATGCCAGTCTGCTGGCAGCAGAAGCATCAGTTGAACTGGCAAATATGCAGTATGAATCTACGAAGAAATTATTTGAAGCAGAAAAGGTATCACGGGGTACATATATATCTACCGGGAGTAGTTTAAAGCAGGCTCAGGCAGGATATGCCAGTGCTCAGGCACTATTGAAACAAAATGAACTGGCAGTAAAAAATGCTCAGTTTACCGCTCCGGTTTCAGGATATATCAGTGATCTCAAACTGGAAGTTGGTGCCTATATAGGAATGGGACAGCAGGTTTGCAGGATAGTTGATAACAGCAAACTAATGATCAAAACAGGCATGGGAGAAAAGGACATTTCCGGAATTAAGACTGGTCAAAAGGTGTATATCAACAGCGATTATTATGATGGCGAGATAGAAGGCAGGATCAGTGGAATAGGCATTGCACCAGTTAATGGCTCAGTAAATTATCCTTTAGAGATAGAATTGACCAATCCAGGAAAAATCTTACTTCCCGGTATGGTGGTAACAGGTAAGATCCAGCGGGAATCATATCAGCAGGTATTATATACTTCCATTAATAATCTTGTTCAGGTTTACGATAAATACATGGTATATGTGATCAATCAAGATAATAGAGCAGAACAACGTGATATCGAAATCGGCAAACAAATAGAGAGAAATGTGATACTTGTAAGTGGAGTGAATCCCGGAGAACTCCTGGTTGTGGAAGGGGCAAACAGCTTGAATAATAATACTCTGGTAGAAATCAAAAACTAAAATCAGGAGAAACTATGTCTTTAGCAAAATTTTCTGTAGATAACAAGATCCTGATAAATATGATCATGATCATTGTGTTCATCTATGGTATCTGGACAATGATCGATATACCTAAGGAAGAAGCTCCGGCAGTGGATTTTGGAGCTTATTATATCATAGTCACCTATCCGGGTGTATCACCGGCAGAAATGGAGAAGCTGGTAGTTAAAAAGATCGAAGATGAAATAGCTAATATTGATGATATTGATTATTACACATCCACTTCCAGAGAAGGGATGGCAACTATTTTTATCAGCATGCTTTCCGGAGCTGATATTGATCAGGGCTGGGACGATCTTAATACTGAGCTGGAGAAAGTGAAAGGCCTGCCCGATGGAGCAAATGACCCGATCGTGGTACGGCTTAATATGCGGGAAGTAAATGAGATATGTACAGTTGCCCTTGGTGGAGATTTTTCTGGTAATGCGATCAGAGAAATAGCAGATGACTTCAGGGATGATGTACTTGATATAGATTACGTATCTAAAGTGGAGATTTCTGGTACAAGAGAGCGTGAGATCTGGATTGAAGCTAATGCTCACAAACTTGACAGTTTTAATATCAGCCTTGCCGATATCATGAATGCGATCTCCATGCGAAACAGTAATACTCCTGGTGGAACCATTAAATTTGGAAGAGTGGACTATCTTATCCGCAGCGTAGGAGAATATGATAACACAGTGGAGATCAGCGATCAGGTGATCGCAATGGATGAGCAAGGCAGAGCTATCAGGATCGGAGATGTGGCAGCTATCAAAGACACGCTGCAAGATCCGGTTACAATTGGAAAATTAAATGGCGAAACTGCCGTGAATATCAATATCTACAAAAAAGGTGAAGGAAACATCATCAATGTGATGAAAGATATTCGCAAGCTGACCGAGAAATGGCAAAAGGAAATGCCGGAATTGAAATTACAGGTGCAAAATGATGGCTCAATCAGAGTGCAGAATAGCATAAATACATTAGGTATGAATGCCTTAATGGGCATTATACTGGTATTTATAGTGTTATTCTTCTTTATTGGCTGGCGAAATGCACTTTTTGCTGCCTGGGGAATTCCTTTTTCTGTGATGCTCACGTTTATCTTAATGCGTCAATTTGATATCACAATTAATAATCTGAGTTTGTTTAGCTTGATCCTGGTATTGGGAATGATAGTGGATGATGCCATTATCGTCCTGGAGAATGTTCATCGGTTCCGGGAAATGGGTTATAGCCGCGTGGAAGCAGCAATAGAGGGAACAAAACAGATAACCTGGCCAGTTGTTTCAGCAGTATTGACTACCATTGCAGCTTTTTCCATATTGCTGATGATGGGTGGAATGATGGGACAATTCATGCGGGTATTTCCTATCGTGATCTCGCTGGCATTAATATCATCATTATTTGAATGCCTGGTGATACTGCCATCGCATATTGCAGAATTTGGTGAAAAGAAGCTAAGAACCCATAAGGATGACAGTAAGGTGCAAACCTGGCTGATCAACAACTACCGAAAAACAATCACATCAGCCTTAAAGCATCGATTCAGAACTATTGTGATCGTGGTTTTGGCAATGATCACTGCTATTGCCTCCATAGCCCTCGGATTAGTGAAATTTGAATTTTTCCCCAAAAGTAAGGATGACACTCTAATAGTGAAGATGGATTGTCCAGTGGGCTATAATCTTGATAAAACAAATGAGATAGTCAGCCAGTTTGAAGAATATATCTCTACAATGCCCGCGAAAGCAGATGTGGAAGCAGTAGTAACTAATATTGGTCAATACACAGAAAATCACCGTACCAAGCAGGAAACTAATGTTGCTGAAGTAAAAGTCGATCTGGTTGAACTTGATAAAATGCAATTTACGCATGAGGAGATAAAAAGCGATCTGAGAGCATACCTTAACAAACTGCCGGGGTTGTATTCATTTAAAATAGAAGAAAGTCAACATGGACCTCCTACAGGTCAGGATATTGAACTGAGAGTGGAAGGAGATGATCTGGACAGATTGCAATATATAGGTGATTATCTGATTAGTGAATTAGAAAAAATACCTGGTACAGCAGATCTGGAGACCAGTTTTTATGAAGGAAAGAAAGAAGTACAAATCTATCCTGATTATGATAAGCTGGCACTTTATGGACTATCAATAAATAGTGTATCTACTCTCATAGCTCAAGCCTGCTATGGTATCCCGATATCCAAATATCGTGGTGATGGCATGGAAGAATATGATATCATCGTGAAAGTGAGGGAAGACCAGGTGGATATGGTAGAAGAACTGGAGAACCTGAAGCTCAGGTCGAGGAGTGGAGATCTGATACCGCTTAAGGATGTGGCAGATCTGAGGATCACAGGTGGATATGCTCAGATAAGTCATCGTGATGGAAAAAGGCTGATATCTGTAACCGGAAATGCCACAACTTATGTGGATGAGTCAGGGAACACAGTTAAAAGGACTGCCGATGAGATCACCAGTATGCTAAGAGGTAATGAGCTGACGGGTGAAATTGGGATATTATCTAATTTCTCACAGAATTTTACGGGTTATAACCTTGAATACGGAGGTGCTGCAGAGGAGCAAAAGAAGGTATATAATTCCCTTTATCTTGCTGGACTGATCGCACTACTGATGATATTCACCATATTGGCGACCCAGTTTAAAAGCTATATTCAGCCGCTAATCGTCATGTTCGCTATACCGTTTGGTTTGATAGGTGTAATTTTCGGGCTCATTGTCACTGGACTTCCATTTTCCATGATGACAATGATCTCTGTAGTGGCGCTGGCAGGGATTGTGGTTAATGATTCCCTGGTACTGGTGGATTTTGTAAATCGCGAACGAGAACAGGGCACTGACCGCTGGAACTCATTGATCAATGCCGGTGTGATTAGATTTCGTCCAATTATGATGACCACTATAACCACTATAGCTGGTTTTATGCCGATTATATTCTCTAGTTCAGATACCATTAGTGATTATAAGCCGATGGCTGTGAGTATTGCCTTTGGGCTAGCATTTGCCACATTGCTTACTTTGCTGGTGATCCCGGTGATATATTCCATTTTGGACTCGATATTCTTCCGTCTGAAAATGACACGTTTTCAGAATGGCCATAAGTCACGCGAAGAATGTCTTGATTGCCCGGAAAAGGATAAATAATCTTTTAGAAAGATAAAATACAGGCGGTTGGATTTCTCTCAGCCGCCTGTTTTAATTCTTTAATAGGTCTTATAGGACCTATAGGACCTATAGGACCTATAGGACCTATAGGACCTATAGGACTTATATTGGGGGAGCTTGATCGACCATTGTGAAGGTCTTGGATTTATTATACTTATCTCACACCAACGAGGATATTATAGCCATGATGTTTGATCACCTCACAATTACCAAATTGCTCCTTGATAATCTCTTTTAGTTTTTGTGGATTTTTAGCAACAAACCAGGCTTTGCTACCTTTCAGAAGGTTTGCATGAGCAGCTTCCACAAATATTCCTGCTATCCTGAAATCAGAGAAATAGGGCGGGTTGCCCACAAACACCTGGCATTTTTTAGGAGCTGTGAAACCTGAAGCGCTCAGGATTGTCTGATAATTTTCCATCTTATTATTTTCACAATTAAATTCAGTTGCTTTGATGGCCCGGCTGTTTGAATCCACAAAAAAGACTTTAGCCAGTTTTTTCTGCCTGGCCAGAGCGATACCAATAGAGCCAATTCCGCAGCCCATATCCAGCAGGGTATCACCATCATTGACTTCTACAAGTTCCAGCATGGCTTTTGCCCCTTCATCCACGCGATGATGTGCAAATACACCCGGATAAGATCTATAGGCAATTCTATTACCTTCATCGCTTGATAAAACGAAGTCTGCCCGGTAATCAATGTATTCCACGGGGTTATTTTTCTTTTTAGCAATCAGGAGCAGTCCTTTATCAGTCAAATTATCAATTGTGGCACCGCCAAAAAGTTCCTGCATCTTTCCAGTGATCACTTTCTCTTTCTTTTCCATCGCCAGGAAGAGTTTGCCGTTCTTATTAAGGGCAGCATGACACTGCTGCACCAGGTCAAGCACAAATTCTTTCACCAGGTTTGCCTGGGTCTGCTGGTAATAGATAGCATCATATTTACCATCAATATCAGCCTGGCAGAGCACCTTCACACGAGTTACTTCATTATGTTTCAGGTTATGCTCTATTTTATCACTATGATATTTATCAACGTTTTGCAGAGTAATCTCTGCTTCGGGAAACAGGTCGCTGGCGATCATGCCGATCACACCGGTACGGTTCTCCAGGATCAGAATTTTCCTGGGTTCGTTAAGTTCCGGCAGTTTCTTTATCAGTCTTTTTTCTGTCTCATTTATACCAGAGCGTGAATACACTTCATATTTGAAATCCAGAAATTTCTCTAAGCGGTTGTCTTTAAAATACTTATTTATATATATCTTCATTATACCTCAGACAAATTTGATAAATTCTTCAATTTTTCTACGGACTGGCAAGTCTTTGCTTTCTGCAGCAAAGCCCAGGGGGGTGAGGCAGGTCACATAGTCTTCCAGGGGAATATCCAAAAGTTCTTTCACCTCTACCCTATCCATATCAGTTATCCAGCAGGTAGCCAGACCCTGACAGTGAGCTGCCAGCAGCAGATAAGTAGCGGCAATATCGGCATCCTGCTGAATGCGTTTTGTTTCAGGAGTGCAGCAGACAGCAACTACATAAGGTGCGCCTGCCAGGGGAGCAGTAGAATTACCCCGCACTTTTGCCAGTTGCTTGATCTTAGTATGATTATCGGTAACCACATAATAATATTTTTGTCTGTTCATACTGGTAGGCGAATAGCGGCAGATTTCAAAAACCCGTTTCAGGAGTTCGATATCAGGTATTTGCTCAGTAAAGGTTCTGATACTGCGTCTGGAGATGAGATTATCACTGGCAGTGATATATTCATTCAGGCGGCTTTCAAACTTTTGAAATTCAACTACCCTTCCTTCAGGGTCACGGCAAAAGAAATGATAGATATCATAATCCGGATTATAGCGAGGTTTATTTTCGGCAGTATCGGCAAATTTATCATACATGGCATCAACCTCTTCTCTGGTGTCAAAAAAAATCGTAATGATCCCTTCGGTTTCAGATTCTTCACGTTTGCAGAATCCCAGCAGCAGATTTCCTGCCTTGAAAATCCGGCAGCTTCCCTGGTCCAGCCAGAGACTCATCCCCACTTCTTCCAGATAAAACCTGCTCACTTCCTCAAGACGAGTAGTCCGAAAAAATATCAAACCAGACATTAATACCCCCTTTTTTTCTGAATACTGCAATATTCATAATGGCATAATTTGTCCAGAAAACTATTTAACCCGATATTTTTGTCTTTTCCTTTGACAGAAAATTGAGGTCAGGCATTATTCTGATAGCAATAGAAGGAGGTTGTAAATGGAAGAAGAATTAGAGGTTGGCTGTACCCGACCGGAAAGTGAGATTCCTCAGGAAACTCAAGAAAAAGAACAACCAGTAACAACTGAACGAAAGGAGGTTAGTATGATCAAGGTTGGACAAAAGATGCCGGATTTCACGGCACCAGCTTATTTTAAAGGCAAGTTTACTCAAGTAAAACTCTCAGATTATCTGGGGAAGTGGATTGTACTCTGTTTTTATCCCGGTGATTTCACCTTCGTGTGAGCTACCGAAGTCTCAGCAGTTGCTGAGAAGTATCCCGAGTTCCAAAAACTCGGTGTAGAAGTCTTTTCCATGAGTGTTGACAGCATATTTGTGCACAAAATGTGGAATGATAATGAACTCTCTAAAATGGTGGAAGGTGGAATCCCTTATCATATGCTCTCAGATGGGGGTGGTAAGATCGGTACATTATATGGAGTTTACGATGAAAAGAGCGGAGTGGAAACCCGTGGTCGCTTCCTGATAGACCCCGATGGCATTATTCAGGGTTTTGAAGTTCTCACGCCCCCGGTAGGCAGAAATGTTTCCGAAACTTTCCGCCAGATCCAAGCCTTCCAGTTAGTGCGCGAAAGTAAAGGCACTCAGGCAACCCCCTCCGGCTGGACTCCCGGAAAGCCTACATTGAAACCAAGCCCTGATCTGGTAGGTAATGTCTGGAAAGTGTGGACTACAGATAAAGCATTTGAGGATTAGGATAAGATAAATCCCAAGAATTTAAAATACAAAAAGCCATTTCATCCGAAGTGGCTTTTTTTTCATTATGAAATCTGTCATCCTCCTGTTTTATTAAACATTATTCTATCTTACTTATTGTGCAGATGGAAGATGTGGACAGTACCCCTTCGCGTAAAGCTATGGGGTATCTTCTATTAGTCGTTAATAGTTATGAAGTTGTAATTAGGAACTTGAAAATCTGAATTTAAAAAAAAGTTAAAAATAGGGGTATATATATTCAAAAAAGGGGCAAAAATGTTAGGATATACTATAACTAATATAATCGCATATAGTTACGTCCTAACATTTTCCTAACATTCCTAACATTTCCTAACATTTATGAATCGTGAGCAGGGAGACGGTAGTAAGTTGTAAGTGGTTAGCCGTTAATTGTTTAGTGGTAAATTATTGTTAGTCAATGTTAATTGTTAGGAAATATGTATTAGATTAGTAATTAATGAGATTGCGGCACAGGCAGTATAAAAAAAATAGGATCAAGATGATAGAAATAGTATTACATAATAAATTCCTCAAGAATAAATATTGGGCATGTATATTGAAAAAAGTGCGAAAACAGTGACAAGTAGTGGTTAATGTTATATTAATTAATCAAATACGCTGTCACTTTTTTGTCACACTTTATTTGAGTAGCGTAATATGTTATTTAAGAGTGAATTATGACTAGGAGAATAACTTGAAAATGTAAAGTGTAAGATTTTTAGCCGCGAATAGGCTTCCTAGATTACGCCCCATCAAGACAAACCAAACAAACGCGAGCAAAAGAGGGGAAAACGTTACTGGTGATTTATGACTGGTGACTTGAAAATCCAGAGCTGGAAGCTAGGGATACGCAGTTTTGCACAGGCTTTGAATTTGGGGGTTAAAAAGAGAGACTTATTCTCTTTATATTTCGACTTACTTTTCGTATATTGTAAACCTAGACTAAGAGGGTCTGGATACAATCCCCTCATCTGTGAAATTTGAGTTTACATTATAAAAACACTTTACAAATATCACTCAATTGTTCTTTTTTTGTTCAAATTATTAAGAAGGGAGATTAATAAAATGATATTACTGATCAATTGCATTTTCAGTGCTCTGCTGGTAACTCTATTGATGTGGCTTGACCGCTATGAAAAAGAAGACATCACTACAATGATGAAGGTATTTATGGGAACTATCTTTGCCACCAGCCTCTATGCAATTGCCATCTCCTGGATAATTACCAGTTTCAATACCATCACTATTGTGGTGGTTGCTCCTGTTCTGGAAGAAACCTGGAAATTTCTCATCTTTATAATGGTACTGCACAAATTCCGCCGGGAGGTTAATGAGTCCTTTGACGCCATCATGTATATGGGTGTTATTGCCTTGGGGTTTGCCTTCTATGAAAACATCACATATTATGTTTCAGCCACCTGGAACAGTTTTCTGCTTTCGAATTTAAGTGCAAATTCCTCCTATTTCAATGAATCACTCTATAATATCTTCCTGGCTCGTCTGGTGCCTGGTCATCTGCTTTTTGATATTATTGCTATTTCTATCTATGGACTCAGCTTTAAGAGCGGTCACAAGGAAGTCAGGCTATTTTTCAGCTGGCTCACAGCGATTATCCTGCATGGCATCTGGAATCTTTCGGTTCGATCTAATACAGTTTTCGCCGTCTATTGCTTCCTGCTGGCAGGGGGTGCAATATATGCAGTGATCAAACTGCTCAGCATCTCACGGTTTAAGTTAGAACCCCAATTCGGCGATGAAACACTAATCCCTGACAAGAGCACCTATGACTGGTCATATTACCTGCTCACCTGGATTTTTGTGATAATCTGCGGTGCCGTCTCACTCCTGGTTACCTACGTAATAGAATCTATCGTAATCACCTTCATCAATTAGCTGCCTCAGGATTTGATCTCCTTAAATAATTCTTCCACAGCTCTTTTAAGCTGAAGATCATTGTCCTGAATATAATCCTCAGGAGACATAGGCACCAGGATATCGGGTGCAGCACCTTTACCTTCCATATTTTGATAATCCATCTCAAACCAGCCGGAGGAAGGCATTCGCATGGAAGAGCCATCCATAAAACTGATGTGTCCCGTGCCAATCACAGAACCGGAAGTAGGCATGCCGATCACTTTCCCCAGTTTCAGGTGTTTAAAGAGAATGGGGAAAATCTCAGCATCAGAAAACGAATCTTCATCAATTAAAAGTACTATTGGCTTGTCCCAGATGGCATTGGGCGTAGGATACTTCTCAGCATCCGCCCTGCGGCTGGAGCTCCAGCCATACTGCTTTTTGGTCAGTGTTTCCAGAATGGAATCGTGGGTATAACCTCCGCCATTAAAACGAATATCCAGGATAAGAGCTTCTTTATCAAAATTCATGCCAAAAAGCTCATCTTCAAATTTTTGGTAGCTGGAGGTATCCATACCGCGAATATGTGAATAGGCAAAGCGTCCGTCAGACATCTCGTCCACTTTCTGACGCCTGGCTGCCACCCAGTCATCATACCACAAATTATAGTTCTTACTGCTATTTATTCCCTTCACTTCCACAGTTCTAATGCTGTCGCCCACATCAATGGTCAATTCAATTTTTTCGTTCACCTTATCGAGCAGAAGACTGGTAAACGGCAGGTTTTCTCCGACTGGCTTACCATCGATAGAAAGCAGAATATCCCCGGGTTTAATATCAAAATTCTGAGCAAGACTGGAATGGCGATACAGTTTCATAAACCGGACACCTTTTGGCGGGTACTCGCCGAAATCAAAGGTTGCGCCAAGTTTTGCCTGCCGGACAGAGGGATAATTCTGGTCGTTTCTCGGATAAAAACCTGTATGTGAAGCATTCAATTCACCAATCATTTCATCAACAATATTTCCCAGAATATGCGGCTCATAAGCATATTTCAGGTATTCAACATATTTCTTATACACTCTATCCCAATCAAGATCGTGCATATCCGGATCATAGAATCCCCGCCCGAAGCGACGCCAGACCTGATCAAATACGTCTGTATTAAGCTGCTGCCGATCATATTCATAAGTGAATTTATTATCTATCTTCTCAGGTTTCTTGCCATTAAGCGGCATTTTAAATACAGAACCATTTTTGGAGAAATACCAGTTCTTGTCCTGGCAGACTATTTTATCTATCCCCGTACCTAAAGTATGAACTTCTTCATCATCTTCGCCATTATATTTTACTTTGCGCAGTGTCTGTTCTTCATCCAGAGAATTTATATAATACAACATATCTTCTGTGAGATAAACTAAATAATTATAACCCTCTTTATTGACTATGCGCGTAAGCCGCTGGTCAATTCCGTTGAAATCAATTTCCAGTTCATTTTCATCCTCATCCTTATCTTCAAGCTTTTTATCTTCGTCTTCGTCTTTGTCCTTGTCTTTGCCTTTCTTATCCTTGTCTTTTTTCTCTTCATCCTTCAGAATTGCTTCCCAATTATCTTCTTCATCATAATAATATTCATCTTTGGGCTGCAAGTCCAGCCGATAGATATTTCCGGCTTTTGAATAAAATGCACTTTTACCATCTTTGCCCCAGCGCGGAGAAGAAAACCATGATGTGGTCGTCTCAATCGGATATATCTTATCTTCTTCACGGTCATAGAGCTTCATTTCACGATTCCAGACACTGTAATTCGTCTGAGAATAGAGGAAATATCTGCCTTCTTTTTCCAGAACACCATAATTGTACTGCTCGTCCATATCCAGAATTTCCAGATCATTACCCAGACTGTCGCCTATTGCGATCTGCTGCCCGCGCTCATTATCCTGCGAAAAGGCTACCATCAGGCGTCCTGACTGGTTATTAAGATATTCTATATATTTGCCATCACTCCATTTTAGCTTCTCTACCTTTGCAATATCTTTAATATTGAAGCGATAAAGCTGAGGTGAACCTTTGACAATTTTGGTGAAAATCACCGTCTTATTATCATCCATAATCACAATATCTTCTATACCTTTCTGGTCAAAAGTGATCTGCTTCACATCTCCGCCTTCCACAGGCATGGCAAATAGATCATATTTCCAGGAAAAAACCAGAAGCTTACCATCAGAAGAAACATCAAAGACATCTCCACAATTATTACATTTCAGTTCCTGCTGCGGGTCAGCAATGATATCAGACTTGATCTCTATTTTAATCGGTGAAGCTTTCTTCTTATCTGGATCATATCTCCAGATCTGGTCAAAATGCTCAAAAACTATCCGGTCATTCTTATATGCCACATCCAGATCACGCAGCGACCAGGTATCAAAGCTGGTAAGTTTCTTTTTAGTGGAAAAATCAAGCTTATCTACTTGATATAGCTGGAATACTTTGCCATCTGAAGCACCAAAATAGATGCGGTCATTCTGCATGGAAAACTGCGGATAGCGCTCAGTATATTCTGTTTCTGTGAGCCGCACATATTCTTTGCTCTTCAGATCATATATCCAGAGATCGCCATTTGCAGAACCGGTATAACTTTCGCGATAGGGATAACCGCGCCGGCAGAATATTATCTTATCCCCGGTTTTATTTAAGCTGGAAAATATATCAGAGAAAGATGCTATCTTCTCCAGTTTACCATCCAGATAGAGCCGGAAATATTCATTATGATATTTTTCCTGATAACGAGTTACCAGCAGACTTTTACTATCCGGAAACCAGTCACAAAGCGAGAAATCATCCACATTCACCGAAATTGCTTCGCCGCCGTCCGCCGGAATTTTATATATGCACTGATAACCGTCACGGGCTGTCATATAGGCTATCCATTTACCATCAGGAGAATACTGTGGTGCAGATACATCGTGATCCACTGTAGTGAGACAACGGGCTGTGCCACCCTCCCAGTCAACTGTCCAGAGTTTGTCCAAATATACAAAACAGACATCCTCTCCATCAGGAGAAATTGCCGGATCATACATAAAGTGGGGTTCCAGGGCAAATAGTGAAATGGTTATTGCTATGAAAATCAGGGGGAATATTTTTTTCATATACTACCTCTATTTTTTTTAGACAATTATTGAGCTATTGCCTCAGTTGTAAAGTTTTTATCATAAAATTGAGTATTTATCAAGACAAAAGATGACGCTAAAAACATAAATCCGTCTGCTTTTTACAGACAGACGGCTTTTTTTCGTAAATTCAGAACTCTGATCTTTGCTGAATTACTCAGGTTTCAGAGTCCTGTAAAATTCAAGGTATTACTTGCCTTTTTTCTTTTTAGGTGCTGGTTTTGCAGCAGGAGCCTGTTTTTTTGCAGCTCCATCACTTGGTTTCTTTTTTGTATTAGCCATGTATCCTCCTTTTTTAATAACTAAATACTATTTTTTTTGGCAATTATCTGTCAACACTTTTTTTATTTCTTTTATCTTTTTTTATTGACTGAAACGTTACCACATTATTGTAGTTATATATATCATTATATCAGCTATTTACTCACTTCGATACGTCTATCTTTAAATTGTCAGAAATCGTGTAACTACTACTACTATCTGGCATGATTTGGCTAATGATAAGCTGTTATTCTCTAATCAGTTAGATTCAGTTGTTACATTTTCCGATAAAACAAGTTATGAAACTAATACAATATAAATCCTGGTTTTATTGTTTTTCATATAGACTTAGGCACTAAGATTCTTTATATTCATTTGATCTGAGTTTATTACTTCCCTGCTGCATAAAAATCCCTGACGATTTGATAATAAGAGCAATACAGATAAATAATAGAAATCTTGCATCCCCCTGTTTTTTTTGTTTTCATAACAGGAATTTTAATGATAATTGACCAGTTAAGTAGGACTTGCACCGCTGGCGGTACCCCGAAAGTGGGGCGAGAACTACGACCAATCAACTAATCTATTCAAAATTTCAACCTGAGAAATACATTATGCTGGAATCTGCTGATAATGGTCGTCATCTGCGACCCACCTGAAAATACCCAGCAGTGCACGTATGACTTAGCTGCAGAAATTGTT
Source organism: Candidatus Cloacimonadota bacterium (assembly GCA_021735645.1). Classification (GTDB taxonomy): domain Bacteria; phylum Cloacimonadota; class Cloacimonadia; order Cloacimonadales; family TCS61; genus Stygibacter. The sequence goes on along the minus strand of JAIPGP010000061.1, from coordinate 8,178 downwards.
TTAATTCCGGGGGGATGCCAGATAAATAATAGAAATCTCTTGCCTGAAAAGGTGAACTAAATAATTTATGACGCAAAATTATTATGGAGGAAAGTATGACAAGAGTTCATAATTTCAGCGCCGGACCGGCAGTATTACCGGAAAGTGTGTTACTGGAAGTTCAGAAAGAACTTGTTGACTGGCGGGGAGCAGGTCTTTCTGTGATGGAGATGAGTCATCGGTCAAAGGAATATCAGAGTATAATCGACGATGCAATGGACACTTTGAAGCGGATCATCGGCTGCGGTGATGATTTTGATGTATTGTTTCTGGGTGGCGGAGCCAGTTTGCAGTTCCTGATGCTGCCTTTGAATTTCTGTCCTGCAGACAAAGTGGCGAACTATATTGATACCGGAGCCTGGAGCACAAAAGCTTTAAAAGAAGCTGCTATTTCCGGGAAACAGATGCACATAGCTGCTTCATCAAAGGATAAGGAATTTACCTATATCCCCAAATCATATCAGCTTTCAGAGAATCCGGCTTATTTGCATATTACTACCAATAACACGATACGCGGAACCGAATACATGAAGATTCCGGAAGTTCCTGCTGATGTGCCACTCGTAGCTGATATGAGTTCAAACTTTCTGAGCCGTCCTTATGATTTCAGTAAATTTTCTCTCATTTATGCCGGTGCTCAGAAGAATGTGGGACCTGCCGGAGTGACAATTGTGCTTATCCGCAAAGATTATCAGGAGAAGCTATTAGGTAATATTCCCACCATGCTTAACTATAAGACACACCTTGACAAAGGCTCTATGTTCAATACACCGCCTACATTCCCGATTTATGTAGTTGGCAAAGTATTGCACTGGATCGAAGATTTTGGTGGTTTAAAGGAAATGGAGAAGCATAATATAGAAAAGGCATCATATCTTTATGATGTATTTGATAACACCAGTTTCTATAAAGGCACAGTAGTGCCAGAAGATAGAAGCCTGATGAATATACCTTTCCGCTTACCTACCGAAGAACTGGAAGCGAAATTTATCGCAGAAGCGAAAGCAAACCGCATGAATAACCTGAAAGGACACCGTTCTGTAGGTGGCTGTCGTGCTTCACTGTATAATTCTCTGCCCATCGAGTCAGCTAAAGCTTTGAACAGCTTCATGAAAGAATTCGAGAAGAAAAACAGTTAATAACTGTTAAAATATAGCGGGTTACTAAGCATTGCCTCATAAATATGTGTCACATTTTAACGCAGTGATTTTGAATTATATACGGCGTGAAGAACTTCAATATCCTTTGATATTAAAGCGATGAACAACGCAGATAGAATTTAAAAAACAAGTTAAAAGTAACAGATATTTAAGAGGTAATGCTTACTAAGTAGCCCGTTTTTTTTATGAAAAAAAACGACCCTGTAATCTTAGCCTTTTTCACCGCCTTTGCCATAACTATATATATAGTGGAAAACCTGATCCCCAAGCCGCTGCCTTTTTTGAAACTGGGTCTGGCTAATGTGATAGTGCTGCTATTGCTCTGGAAAGGAAATTATCTGGCAGCTATGATAGTGCTGATCAGCAAGTCCATTTTAGGCGGTCTATTTTCCGGTCTGCTGCTCAGTCCCATGACCGTGATCTCACTGGGTGCCAGTTTTACGGCATTTATCCTGATGGGGCTGGCATTAAGGTCAAAGCTGGGATTCAGTATTCTGGGTGTGAGTATTATCGGAGCAACAGCGCATAACATTATGCAGCTTGTGATAGTGAACTGGCTGCTGGTTCATAGCACAGCAGTGTGGAAGCTATTGCCATTGATGATCCTGCTGGGACTGGTAACCGGTTTGATAACCGGGTATCTGGCATATCTGCTGAGCAGACAGCCAACAATAAAAAAATACCTCGCTAATTAAGAATAGTTCAATTTCTCCTTCACCCTGATTTCACCAATACTTCGTTCCAGTCCTTCATTCCACTCACTTCCAGGCAGCATTTTGACTCTTCTACCCAGTCACTTAAAATATAAGCTTTTTCACCTTTTTTCTGTAGCTCCTTCACTTTAGCCTGCCCTGCCTCATCATTATCAAGCAGATAAATGAATCTTAAATCTGTCCGGCAGCCATACTGTCCCAGGTAATTTAGTATCTTATCATTATCTGCCCCGCCCACACCACTGCAGGCTATTATATTTCCCATCCCAAATAACTGATAAAATGACATCGCATCAATCACACCTTCAAACACGTAAGCTATGGACTCTTCTAAATCACCTGTAAAATAATGCTTTGCTCTACCTGCCATACATAAGTATTTCCGATTCGAGTTTCCCTTCATATTGCGGTAGATATAATAAACCACCTCACCTTTTATCTTACATGGTATCAATATCCCCGGCTCATTGAATATAAATCCACCTCTATTGTTCATCAGTCCGGCATTTTTTATCTCTGCCACGCTATACTTTTTCACAAGCTCGCTGAATATTGCCACGCCATTCTCAATAGAGTGAATCCCAAATTTATTGATAGTAGCATCATTAAACCCCCGCTCATGCTTAAGGTAGTCTCTACCAGCTTCACCCAACCTTGTCATTGAGTATAGCTTCCTGTAGATATCTTTATCAACCTCACTGACAGCATATTGGATATTTCTCCCCCTCCCCCCATCTCCTCTTCGCCCCTTCGTATCTTCGTCTTTTCGCCCCCTCTTCTAATTTTCCATTTTCAATTTTAAATTCAAGCTCCGCTTGTCCTCTGTGTCCTCTGTGGTAAAAAATTCTTACATTACATTATCCGCGCCCATCAGTGCCCATCCGCTCAATCCGCGTTCTATTCTTCATTCTCCCATCCCTGAATTATTGAATTATCACCCCCCTATATCATAAACCCTTTTATTATTCTTTAAATCTCTCTCCAATAAGACAAACATACTCTAATTCAATAATTAATAGTAAATACCCACTCAAAGAAAGAATATAATTTTCTTCTCCCTTTCGCATTTTCGCATTTTCGCAACTTCACATTTCCCTATCCTCCACCCAGCCAAAGCACTATAAAATAAAGTAGTTAAACCTCTTACATTACATTTTCCGTGTGTTCAGTGGTTGATATATCCCATATTGATTTCACAAAATAGTTCCCCCATTAGCCAAAGATAATTCACTAATTCACTTATCTGGACGACCACCTCCACCAATATCCAGTCAGTCCATGTCGCCCAGAACTCCTACCCGAAATACGTTCAGAAGTCCTGACTCACATCAGTTCTTTTCATTACATTCCTCTGCGCCCTCTACACCTCAAATAATTGCGCATAAAATTCAATGTAATCCCAGACCAAGATGGTCTGGATACAATCGGCACTCGTCTTCTCTCGTATCTTCCCATTTTCTCATCTTCTTACCTCTGTGATCTCTGTGCCCTCTGTGGTAAATATCTTCACATTACATTCCAGTTCGCGCTTGTTCGCGGCTAAATATCTTACATTACATTATATTCCAATTCACCATTCACTAATCACTGTCCACATATTAGCACATTAAATTCAATTTTACATTTTCAATTTTCAATTTTCAATTACTCTCTTATCCGCGCCCATCAGTGCCCATCCGTCCAATCCGCGTTCTATTCTTCATTCTCCCATCCCTGAATTATTGAATTATCACCCCCCAATATCGTAAACCCTTTTATTATTCTTTAAATCTCTCTCCAATAAGACAAACATACTCTAATTCAATAATTAACAGTAAAGACCCACTCAAAGAAAGAATATAATTTTCTTCTCCCTTTCGCATTTTCGCAACTTCACATTTCCCTATCCTCCACACAGCCAAAGCACTATAAAATAAAGTAGTTAAACCTCTTACATTACATTTTCCGTATGTTCCGTGTGTTCAGTGGTTGATATATCCCATATTGATTTCACAAAATAGTTCCCCCATTGACCAAAGATAATTCAATAATTCACTTATCTGGACGACCACCTCCACCAATATCCAGTCAGTCCATGTCGCCCAGAACTCCTACCCGAAATACGTTCAGAAGTCCTGACTCACGTCAGTTCTTTTCATTACATTCCTCTGCGCCCTCTGCACCTCAAATGATTGCGCATAAAATTCAATGTAATCCCAGACCAAGATGGTCTGGATACAATCGGCACTCGTCTTCTCTCGTATCTTCCCATTTTCTCATCTTCTTACCTCTGTGATCTCTGTGCACTCTGTGGTAAATATCTTCACATTACATTCCAGTTCGCGCTTGTTCGCGTTTGTTCGCGGCTAAATATCTTACATTACATTATATTCCAATTCACCATTCACTAATCACTGTCCACATTTTAGCACATTAAATTCAATTTTACATTTTCAATTTTTAATTTTCAATTCAGGCTACGCCTGCCTCCCTGTGGCTTCCCTGTGGCTTACTTAAATATCCCCAAACAAATATAGTTTGTCTCCGTATCACCTTATAATATAACTATTTGTAACATAATATGTAAATATGTGTAATATTTTACTTGACAGGTTTTTCACTTTACTATATATTGTAAACGTAAGCTTACATTAGTAATTGTTTATCTTAAACCGTTAACCTTGTCAGCAGCACCGGAATTATTGGGGAATAATAATCTGCTGACGCAACCCTTGAAAGGAGGCTTTCAATATGAAAGCTACATTAGTAACACCCTACCGCACCGTAACCGGTCGTGATGGAGAAAAGGTCGCATTTGGCTGGAAAGACCTGGATGTCACCTTTCTCCGTGAGTACGTGGTTCCCGAGAATCCGGCAGGCGAAGAAACATTCGCCTCCAAAACAACCGTTGTTATCGATACCTGGAAGGATGCTTCCGAAGGCTTTGTCAATGACATCATCACCTATACGCAAGCCTGGAATGAGACTCAGCTTGATGGACGCACTCAAATTCCTTACAACAAGCTCAATATCTTCCTTAAAGCCTGCTTTGCAGTTGCTAAGCTCTCTGCCTTTGATATTTCCACCCTTACTGTGGATAATTTCGGTGGTGAGGCTGGCGACCTGCTGGGCACCGCAGAGCCAAATGTAGGAAATCTGATCACCGCTGCCGGTATGCCAGCTTGCGGTCTTGACCTTGAAACCCTGGACAGCTCTATAGAGACTGTTTAAAAAAGGGGGCATATGCCCCCTTTTAAATTTTTAATGAAATGAAATTCCAGATTCCGCCTTTAGTCTCTGATATTAACCGTTCTGGCACAGCGGAAACCGTTTTTATTTAGGGCATAACCCGGATGAATATGATTACTTTCCCAGGACTTAAGCTCTGGATAGTATAGCATGCTATACCATGAACCGCCACGTATGGTGCGATGGTTTGAGGTGGGAAATGGTCTGCTTGATGTCCAGTCATTAACATTTCCGCACATATCATAACAGCCGTAAACAGAAGGGTTGTCCGATGTACCATTTTCGCCGTTATAATATCCAACGGGAGTAGTACCTACTTCCCAGGGGTCACCGCTGTCCCAGTAATTGGCATTCTCAAAGGGGAGCGAGTTTCCCCAGGGATATTCATAACCGGTCATACCACGGGCAGCTTTTTCCCATTCCTGATCAGTGGGCAGACGCAGATCATAATGCTGCACATAAGCGAGAGCGCCAAACCAGCTAATATTCATAACAGGATGGTCATCAAAATCACCTTCGTTATAACCAGGCGGGACATTAATCACGAAATGATCACCATCATAAGAAATGCGTCCCCAATTATATCCTTCAACTGTTCCGCAGTCATAATGGCGGTAAGTGGCAGGAGGTATTTGATCATCACCCCAGTAATAGCCATAAATATCGCCATCTTCATCGGAAACGGATATTTCCTGGGTAAGAATTGCTTCTTCCAGAAATTCCACGTACTGGGCATTAGTAACATGATACTTCATGATCTCGTAATCATAATCAATGACCATAATTTCATCATTTTCACCAGAAGTGTATTCACCTGCAGGCACCTGGCACCAGACATTTTCTGGTTCGTAATTATCATCAACGAGAATACGCAGACGGTAGTTTTCACTAAACACGCCCGGATGATCATTGCCAAAATTCCAAATGATCTGCCTGCCTGTGCCCGGTGTGATATTATCTCCAATATCACCTGAGACCGATTGGCAACTCACCGTCCAGGTTGCGCCAAAATCTTCTGATACTTCCATAGATACAGTTAAAGCATCACCATCCGCATCTATTGCATCATAAAATACATCTACCAGCATACTGCCATCGGTGCGCTGGGCAACAGAAACGATATTTGCTTCCGGTAATGTGTTTGCCCAGAGCATCACGCAAGTCATTACAATAAATATAAATAATCCTGTCTTTTTCATTTTACCTCCAAATTAATAGCCTTCGTTTTTAGCCTAACCTACTTAAGCAGGATTGCCTTTTTGACTTGAGTAAAATTATCAGTGGCAAAGCTAATAAAGAAGATCCCGCTGTTACAATTATCTGCATTCCAGGTGAGGCTGTATCTGCCGGCATCTTTATGCTCATCAATAAGCACTGCAACCTTTTGTCCCTTGATATTATAGACTTCGATATTTACTTGACCACTTTCAGCCAGCTCATAATCGATAGTAGTATTCGGGTTGAAGGGATTAGGATAGATTGCCGAGAGTTTATTAACCCTGGGAGCAGTTTCTGATACAGTGTAGCTGATATTTTGGGAACAGCCATTGGAATTAACAATCAAGCTGAGAGCTGATTCACCGGGCAATCTGCGCTGATAGGGAATGCGGAGGATATTGCCATTAACTCCATAAGCAGAAGCTAAAGAGAAATTATCACCGTTCTGCTGATGAAGGCAATCGGGGGCAAGCATCTCCATCTGATCAAGCTCAAGATTTGATTTATTTGAGATGGAAATATTTATGCCATATATAAGAGCATTACTGCTCAAGTAGATATGTTGATCATCATTATAAATGGAAATATTATTCTGAGCACTGCGGTATGGATCATAAACCGGCAGGCTATCGCGAATTTCCACAACGTATTGCAGAATATAAGAGCCATCCACAGCGTGAATTTCATTATCCAGATCAACGTCTGCCCTCAGGAAACGCCAGTTTTCCCAGGGAACCGGGTCTTCCGGAATAGGATCAAGGTCCACAACATACATCAAAATCAATGATACATCATAGGCTTCCACTTCGCCATTATCATCAACATCACCATAGACAAGTGCTATTGGTTCTGATATTTCAAAAACTCCAGATTCACTTTCTGCGCTGTTACCATAATAATCTGTCGCAATAACTTTGGTGAATACGTTTTCCGATGGCTGATTGGGGACTGTCCAATCATAGCTATAGAGAGTTTCAGCGGCTGGCATAGTCACATCGTAAGCAGGATTTTGCACTTCATCAAAATAGACCTGCAAAGTTACGGGTTCTACCGGAGCAGCAGCAAAGCTGTCTTCGACGATCTCAAAGCTGATTTCAGCTATATCGTCAGGTGAATAAACTTCGCCTCCATTGGGGGTTATGATCGTGATTTCGGGTAATTTGCTATCCACGGTAAAATAATCCGATTCAGCAATTACCATTTCTGCCTGCAATGAGAAAAAAACAGTTGCAAGCAAAATTAATACTAATCGTGTTTTCATAAAGCCTCCTTTAGCTTTTTTTTATTACTGCATATTAAATATCATTTTAAATTTATAATACCCCACTCACTACAATAAATTAAGAACTAAAAGTACATATTACTTTTTAGTATCCATTTGTTTTTTTAGATATGGATAACTTCCAGGCAATAAATCATGGCAGAACAATTGCAGACATGGTATCTGCCCATTTATCTATTACTTAGGAGTTATCCATCGTCTGAGCAAAAATTGTGTTTCTCTCAGACAAACGTCAAGAAATTTCAATTATTTATTCTAATCGATTGCAGGAAGCTGTTTAATAAAAAATGGGGGCTAAAGCCTTTTTTTTTCGTGAATAGTGAACAGTGAATATAGTGAATGGGAGACGTGAGACGGGAGAAGATTAAATAGAAGATGAGAAGATGGGAAGGGGTGAAGGGGGGGACTGGAAAACTGGACGACTGGAAAACTTGAAAATGAGAAAATGCGTAAACAAACCAGCCTGATCTGATTATATTCCAATTCATTGTTCACACCTAAAAAAGAAATTTACACCGTCATAATCGGTTGATCATGG
>JAIPGP010000060.1 GCA_021735645.1 Candidatus Cloacimonadota bacterium | reverse complement strand
TTTGCTATCATTAACACCAGATTAAAATCTGGTGTTAATGAGATTGGGAGATACAAATTATGCGGAGATTTATACTGATATAATTGTCTTATACAAAATGATTTAGCTATCTTATTACTCTTATAAAACAGGGGGATGCGAGCATGGTAATAGAAGATACGACATCATTTTCATATAGCCTCACGATAGTGACCGATAGAAATCTACTTTGATATTACAGGCTGGTTTGGTAAACATTAGCTAAAATTGTTAAGCAATGATGGTTGAAGTTATTGATACCTGTAGGGAGGTGTTTAAATATATTTATTGACACCTATAGATGGTCAGATAAATTTGTTTAATAACACCTGTTAGGTATCAGATGAGTAAAAGGAGTCAAAATGGAAAAATATTTATATGAGCAGAATATTCATTGGGGACACGAGTTATATGCTGCCGGGATAGAGCGGGAACAGCTAACCGCAATTATGGCTTTGATAGAAATTGACCAGGTGATAGCTATCACCGGGATAAGACGGTGTGGAAAAAGCTATCTATTAAAGCAGATAGCCAACCAGCTTATAAGTAATGGGGTACCGCGAGAGAATATATTATTATTAAATCTAGAATTACCTTCTTTTGGGAGTGAAGGTAGTAATAGAATTCTTGATACAATAATAGAATTATATTTAAGGTTAAAAAATCCGGAAGGCAGATTATATATATTCCTGGATGAAATTCAGACAATCTCTGAGTGGGAGATTTGGCTAAAATACAATTATGACCAGAAAAAAGGCAAGCTGAAGTTTTTTATCACAGGATCAAACAGTGGCCTTTTATCAAGTGAATTTGCCAGTCGCTTGTCGGGGAGAATCATAGAAAAATTATTATTTCCTTTTTCCTTTAAGGAATATCTAACAGCTAGAGATTATACAGGATTTAGTAACCAGGAGTTAAGTAATAACAAGCAGCAAATACTGCATTATCTTGATCAATACATGGAATATGGAGGCATGCCAGAACTACTGAATGTAAAGCAGGTAGAGGTAAAAAGGGAATTGCTGTTATCATATTTTAATACAATAATTTTCAAAGATATAATAGCCCGATATTCTTTGAGAAATAATCAGGTAGTCCCCAAACTGGCACTTTTCCTTTTAAGTAATTCTTCATCGCTGCTAAATATCAAGAAATTAGCTGATTATCTTCGGATTAGTAAACGGGAAGTTCTTCGAGATTATTTGGACTATCTTGAGCAGGTATATCTGAATTTTGTTATTTGCAAATTTGATTATTCTTTGAAGGTGCAATTGCTTTCGCAGAAAAAGGGATATTGTATTGACAACGGATTTGTTAATCTTCTGCCCTTGCGATTTTCTCAAAACCAAGGAAAGCAATTGGAGAATCTGGTATTTCTGGAGCTGAAAAGAAGGGGTAATAAAGTATATTATTATCAAAAAAATGGTTATGAATGTGACTTTATCGTCTTTGATCTATTGCAGGAACCAGGCGCATATCAAGTATGCCATGAAATAAATGAAAACACCAGGAAGCGTGAAATAACCGGTTTACTTGCCGGCTGCCAGAAACTGGGTATCACTAGTGGAAGTATAATCACTTTTGAGCAGGAAGATGAAGAAATAATTGATGGAGTGAAAATAAGTACAATTCCTTACTGGAAGTGGGTTTTAACATCAATATAAACTCTACATTAGTGAGAAATAAATCGATTAGCAGACAAGTCACGGGCTGGAATCTGCCAGCCCGGGACGATAATATTTTGTTACTGGTATTTTCTGGTAAGCCGTATTTCCACGCGTCGGTTTTTGCGTCTATTTTCGTCTGAGTCATTGGGAGCTATGGGTTTAAATTCGCCGTAGCCCATAGCCTGCAACTGGTCGGGCGGGAAGAAGTCATTTTCGACAAAGAACTTCACAATACTGAGAGCACGTGCCATGGAAAGGTCCCAGTTTGACTCATATTTCACCGTACTGATAGGGACATTATCGGTGTGTCCTTCAATTCTGATCTGCCAGCCTTGTTCATCATTAATCTCTCTTTTGATATTTTCAGCTACCTGAGCAAGAGCACGGAGGCTTTGCCAGCGGAGTTCAGCTTTACCAGAGGAGAAGAGGATTTCACCAGGGATGGTGATCACTGTTTCATTAAGGTCAAGCAGAGAATCCACTTTAGCCTGTTCTTCGGATATTTTGGCGTTTTGTTCGATGATCCTCTGGCTTTTTTCAATGTCAGAGAGTATAAAGAAGAAGACAAAAAAGACCAGAAGCAGCGTCATTAAATCGCCATACGGCGTCATCATGTCACCGAGATTTATGGAATCATCAAGGTCTTCTTCCAGTTCGACCATTTTCCGTCTTAGTTTCTCAATTTTTAATTTTTGATTAGCCATAAAGCACCATTAATCGAGATAAATAGAGAGTTTTTCTTTCGTAATCTGGGGATTATCGCCTTTCTGAATGGAAAGGGTACCCTGGATAATGATTTCTCTGACTTTTGTATCAATTTGATTTTTAATTCTGATCTTGCCAGCGGCCGGTTTAAAGAAAAGGGCAGACATGACCAGTCCATAAAGAGTAGTCACCAGAGCCAGACCCATGGCAGCAGGAATAGAAGCGGGGTCTTCCACGCGGTTCAGCATGGCAATAAGACCGATAATAGTACCCATCATCCCAAACTGTGGTGCAATACTACCACCCGTTTTAAAGACCTGTTCACCTAAGGTATAACGTTCAGTGATAGTAATGCTTTCCTGAATAAGAGTTTCTTCGATCAGTTCTTCATTTTCACCATCAGCCACCAGCATGAGTGCTTTTTCCAGGAATTTATTTTCAGAAACCAGAGAGCTGTTCAGGATAGACCTGATCCCGTTATTACGGGCATCTCTGCTGAGAGAGACCATTGATTCCATCATTTGTCTGGCATTAAAACCTTTTTCAGTGAATAATTTGGAGAAAGAGTTGAAAGCAGAAGAGAAAGCTTTGGGCGAGAAATGCACCAGCAGGGCAGCAATAGTGCCACCTAATGTGATAGCCAAAGCTCCGGGATCAATAAAGTAACTGGTATCTTCTTTTGTGGCAATAGTGATGACAATCACAGCAATACCGAGCAGGTAACCTATATATACAGATAATCTCATAATATTTTCCCCTTATGCCCTTAGCAGCAGATTTCGCACTGAAATCAGCATTTGATTCTGGACGACGATAGTGTTCTCTTCGTCGAGTGGTTTCAGGTTTTTCAATTCATCATCGAACAATTCCCGGTTACGGCTTGTCATGTTGTTAAAGAACTTTTCTTTAATAATCGGAGGTGCAATAGACAAATAACTGATGAGAATATTTCTATCCAGTGAGCGGATAAGTCCCTCTATCTGGAGAGTTTCAAGATCAGCAAGGTCTTCCAGCAGCACAACATCTTTCCGCATGAGATTGGCAAAGCCGGCGTCAATAGAATGAACTTTGCCATAGAGATTTTCGGAGGACTTAGCTGGCAGGTTATTGATCAATCCGGCAATCAGTGACTGATTATTATATGAAAGGCTTTCTTTTTCCATAAGATCGTCATAATTTTTAGACAGTTTTTGATGAAGTTTGATAATATCTGGTCTATTCAATTGTTTTCCTTTGATCATAGCAGAAAGCAGGATATCAGTGTTTCCTTTGAAATTATCAAAGAAATTGCTGACAAATTCGGGTGAAAGCTGGGAGAGAACAAAGGCGGCAGCTTCCGGCGACTCATTTCCCAGGAGTTGACCGCAGCCTTGAATAGAAAGGTTCTGGATGAATTTAAAGCTTAGAGACTCCGTTTTTTTCTCTTCCTGCGGCAGTAATCTGACCGTTACCGGTTCTTTGGAACCTTGGTCCTGCTTTCTGGCAACAGTTTGAGAAACCGCGGCAGCAGGACGCAGAGCATTTTCCAGACCGGGGATATTAACTTCTTTGAGAGATTTGGAAAGCTTATTCATACGAGTAGAGAAAATAATCAGGAATATGAGCATCAGAAAAAGGAGTAAAGCTCCAATCATAATGATGTAGTTTCGGTAGTCCTGAGTTTGAATAATAGTATCTCCTGCTTCGGCAATTTCTTCATCAGCTTTGAGATCCAGTACTCGTTTTACGTCCAGTTTATCACCTTTTTCGGGATTGATATTCACCCAACTGGAGACATTCTGGCGGACAAAGTCCTCCATTTCTGCAGTAGTGCTTTTGCTGAGATAAATAGTGACAACTTTTTTCATAACAATAGTCGGATAGGTTTCTTCGCCAGCGATTTCACTGGGCATCACGCCGCTGGAGCTTGCTACGGGCAAACCGGGACGACTGCGCTCTGTATCCAGTTTAGAGCCAAAAACTTTCAGTTTTTCCGAAGGGTAGCGAAGTGTCATATCCACGATAGCAACATTATCTCCCACAATGGGATAGAGCATGCCTTCGATCCAGTTAGCCAGTTCGCGTTCAGCCTGGATTTCCATGACAGTTTCAATGTCAACAGATTGGGCAAACAGCGCAGTGGCAACTAAGATAAGGGCACTAATAACGATAATTTTCTTCATACAATATCCTTTCTCATTTTACTTAATTATTAATTGAATCACGGAGCTTAAGCAATTCCTCATTGGCTGGGTCAATCCTTAAGCCCTGCTGAATGTATTCCATAGCCTGCTGGTTTTCACTCAAATGAACATAAATAGCAGCGAGCCGCAGATAAGACATGGAGAGGTTAGGAGCCAGCGAAATAGCTTTCTCGCACTGGTCAATAGCCAGAGTATATTGTTCTGCATAGAAATATTCCAAAGCTCTGATAAGATATATAGAAGCCTGATTGATATCTCCTACCTGTTCCAGCTTAATCCGTTCGGCTTCCTGAGAAACTCGTTCATTTACGATGTCCTCGTCGGCTACTCGTTCTACCACTCTCACAGTGTCATAAAGTGTAACTTCCTTATAAACCGTATCTGCCTTTACTCGGGCAAAATATAGTGAATCAAGATCGAGTCCTGAGGAATACTGGTCAGGGAACAATTTAGAAAGCTCATCTTCACTAACGGTTTTCCTGCCATAAGAAAGATGAACCCCAAAATAGTGATTACCAAAATCAGCATCCATTTCATTATCCATAAAAGGTGTCTGGAAGGCATAATCAACTCCAATTGTGAGGGAGGTAACGTCTGCCATGCCATCCACGTAGTTATCAATTTCTTCCAGCCAGTCTTTCTGATAAACATTAATCCCGACACCAGCCGTAATATTATAGTTATTTAATCCGGCTCGCAGGAAAAGATTTTCCGCTACATTATATTCAGAGCCGATGGCAAAGTGAGATTCCGAAATATCTTCACCCTGTTCCATATTATAATCAGCAGTAAGAGTAAGGGCATCAATATGGAAGGAGGCACCGGCAGAGATGATGCGGGGCAGTTTATCAGTGCCTCCATCTTCCAGAGCCAGATTAGCAGACATGAGACGTTTTGCTGCCAGGCCAAGCTGCAGGAACCTGTTGGGACGATATACAATGCCAAAATCAGCATCAAAGGCACTATTTGAATCCTCAAATGTTGATGAGCTTCCATCCAGAAAATTATTATCGGTTTCACTGTAGCCAGTCATATAATTCTGGAAGCCGAAGCCGATCAGCAGCTTATTTTCTTTACCCAGAAAGAGCCGGGAAAGAGCAGAAGTGCCAAATGCCAGGCCCAGGCGGGTTTCGTCATAAGTTTCGCTGCCATTAACCCCGGCAGAGATTCCCAGGGAACCCAGTCTTCCTAACGGAGCAGACATATAGGCAAAATTATCTGAGAGTTTATCATTATCAAGCTGGATACTGTAGGTTCTGGAATCAGAGACGAACTGGTAATTCAGGAATTCACCTAAGAAAGCCGGATTCCAGACAATGGCAGAAGCATCGTTTGTGGAGGCTGTGCCAGCTCCTCCCATAGCGGCATTCCGAATTCCGCCATTGGTGAAATCATAGGCGGAAAGGAGGAGGGGGAGAAAGAGGAAGAGAGCGAAAAAAAGTGAGACGTGAGACGTGAGAAGATGCGTGAGACGTGAGACGTGAGACGTGAGACGGGTTTTGCTGATCATTTTAATATTTTTCATCTTTCTTACCTCACTATTATTATGGTGCCCTGGTAAATTTTACCACTGACATCCACCTGATAAATGTATAAACCGCCATAAACAGGATTATCATCCATGTCTTTTTTATCCCATAGATAAATATATCTGTTTGCTCCTATCCGCTGAGGTTCAGAGCTAAATTCTTTAATCAATTTACCTCGCCGGTTCAATATCTTACCAGAGATATCTGAACTGGCTTCTCCGGTATCTATCCTGAGATAGCAATCTTGATTCCCCGTGACAGTGTGTGGCAGAGGAACAACGTTTTCCCCACTCTTAGTTGCCCGGACGGTGATTTTAATCTCAAAATCACGACGGGCCCGGTCATAAAGGTAAGTGATCGTGAAAGGCACATAGACAGTTCCGATCCAGCTGCTTTGAGGGGTGAACGTTACGTCATAGTCTTCAATACTGACAGTAAGGGAGTCACTGGTTTGCTGTGCGGCATAAGGCGAAGCAAGAGTGATATCGTAGCTGCTTTGCAGGAACTGGGCGAAATCTATTGTGTGCTCGCCTGAATTTTCATAGAAGGTGAACAAGCCGCTATTAACAGCATCTGTGATGGCAGCAAGGTCAATAGCCGGAGCTTTCACGAAGAGACCAAAAGGTGCCTCCGAGAAGATTCCCGAAGTGTTTTCTGTAGCTGTTAAAGTGAGTTGTTGCATTTCGGGACAATCAGCTTCCGGGACAATAGTAAATTTTGTTCCTGCCTGTGTGACATTAATGCCTACACCTGTGGAGAGTGACAGTGAGAAACTATCTCCTTCCAGGTCAGACACATAATTAGCGAAATCTACTTCCAAAGTCTGGTCATATTCCATAATGAAGTCATAGATGGGACTAAAGCGGGGCGGATCATTCACGGCAGTTACATTTATCTGAATATCATCACTGTCAGATAAGCGGGTGCTGCTGTCATATACGGTAAAGGTAACAGCCTCAGAGCCGTTCCAGTCGTCCTCAGCAGAAAGCGTAACCAGCAATTCAGAGATTGTAATGATGAGATTTTCATAACCCGAAGCACTGATAAATATCTCGTCTTCATCCTGATCAGAAACATAGGGAGTGAAATCTACCTGTAACTCATCATCCTCATCAAAAGTGAAATTCGCAGGCAGGTTGATCTCCGGTCTATGATTAATTGCTTCCTGTTCTACAATTACCACCAGGCTGTCCTGAGCCGGGATCGTGCCATTATCAATCACGCTGAAATAGAGAGTTTCCCCACCTTCCCAGACAGCCGGTGAGGTGAAGCTTATTACAGTGTTAAATATCTCCACACCTACATGAATATTGCCCGTAACTTCCAAAGTCAAATCATTTACATCGTTATCAATATCAGAAAGATACTGTCCCATATTGATAACCCGAGTTGTATCTCCTAACATTACGATATTTTCCGGGAGATTGATTTCCGGCGGGTCATTAACAGGCGTGATATTTACCAGGAAGGTATCGATCATCGATTCGCGAGATATAGTATCAGCAGCTTCAATGACAACTTCATCTGTGCCAAAGAAATTAGCAGTTGTGCCCAAAGTGAGGAATAATCCGTCCACTCTGGCTGTGATATTGCTAGTGCCATATACAATGATAAGTACATCATCATCATCAGGATCAGAGACAAAACCGGCAGTGAGAGAATCCGCGAAATTGATAACCAGCTGGCTGTCTTCGGCATAAGTGAAACCACCTGGAGGCAAAATAATTTCCGGAGGTCTATTACCCTGGGTTTCTAAAACACGAATCTCCATTGCCCCATTATGCCAGGTGGCACCTTCATCATCGGAAACAGAAAAAACTCTGTTTTCCACACCTACAAAATTTTCCTGAGGTTCAAAAGTGACAATTGAGCCTTCGATAACAATATTGATAAATTCACCATCATCGACAATTAATTCCAGAATATCACCATCGTCATCGTATATCCAGAGCGAATCAGCAAAATTAAAAGTATTGTCTTCGGCAGTGGAATTTTCGTCGATATAGAATCTTCCCGGTACTTGTATCACAGGTGCATCTTCTCTTGGGCTTATAATGATCTGGACACCCATACTGTCAATTTCGGAACCCTGATCATCCTGAGCATAAAACATAACGTCTTCATTACCATTCCAGTTTGCAGGGGCAGAGATAGTTACCAGGGTATTCACAATATCGATTATAATATCGGTATTTCCGCTTACACTAAGAATAATAGTATCATCTTCTGGGTCACTTAAATAACCTTCGTCAAGGAAGTTAATCATTTCAGATTCATCTTCATCAATAGAGAAAGAAATAGGCAGGTCCAGTACCGGCGGGTCATTGACAGGAGTGACGATTACATCAAGGCTGTCTGAAGCAATCAAACGACCTGTGACCCCGTCACTAACTTCAATAGTGAGCATCTCAGTGCCATTCCAATCCGGATTAGAGCTAAAGGTCAACTGCATAAGATTTATAGAAATATTTATATTATCACTTGCGCTCCAGCTAAAACTGAGAACGTCAAAATCAGGGTCTGAGACATAGTCAACCATGTTAACTACCAGGCTGCTGTCTTCGGGGAAAGTGATGAAATCTGGCAGATCAATCTCGGGAGCATCATTAACTGGCAATATGTTGGGGTTAAAAGTATATACTACAGGCTGTGTAAGCGTATATCCATCCGTAGCTGTGATAGTTACATCTGGGTTGCCAAATTGATTAGGCACGGAATTCAATTCCAGGATATTACCAGAGATAACTGCAATTATCTCTTCGTCACAAACAACAGAATAAGAAAGCTCATCGTCATCTAAATCAGTAAAATGCTCATCAAGGTTAATGGTGATAGGATCAAAATCTTCATAAATATCCTCGAGGATAGTGATGGGATTAGATAATTGTGGATAATGATTATTCACTGCACCCCGAAGAAAATGCTCAATTGCTGTATCATTGAAATAGAAATTAGTGATTTCCAGCGGGGTTTGTCCCAGGTAATAGAAAAATTCAATATTCACCAGAGCACCAGCGTCGGTGATCACATCAGTGCTGGAATAGGTGCAATGCAGATTTCCACGGCTTTGCTCCAAAGTGAAACTACCCAGACTATCTATAATCACATCAGCAAAATTATAACCAGTGTATAGCACGACGCCATCGGTAAACTGCAAATCAAATTCAAAGCTGCGGACATCCCAGTCCTCGATCAATTCTGAGGTGAGTATTGGTACATTGATGCTCACACCGGTTTCACCTCCGGTATCAATACTATTGATAGAGATTTCTGCATCTTCCAGAACGATTTCGTGAACCGTGATATTCACGGTTCTAATCAAAGAATATGCCTGTCCATCATAAGCTTGATAAGTGAACGTGACATTATGGTTTGTAATATTTTCTGCCACGAATGTGAAAGAACCGTTTGCAGAAAAATTGAAAGTACCTTCAGCAGGACCATTCACCAACACGGCTGTCAAATCATCAGGGCCGTTATCAGGGTCTAAATCATTAGAAAGCACTCCATTTGCAGCATGAACGATCAAATCTTCAGTTTCATATACACTATAATAATCATCCATTGCAATGGGACTCTGATTATTATAATCTGCTACTGATAAATAAGTAGTAGCTGTTCCCACTCCGGTCTGATTATCAGTAGCTTCCACGGTGATCACATAATATCCAGGAGTAAATGCCTGCTGCACGACCATTCCTTCCACACTGCCGCCGCCATTCTCATCCCAGCTCCAGTGCACACTCAAAATTTCTCCGTCAATGTCATACGATCCATTGGCACTTAGCCACACGTTAGCAAATCCTGATGTATCAGCCTGAGCTGTGATAGACCCTTCTGTAATCACAACGGGTAAATCATTAACAGGATCAACTGTAATTAACACATCGTCTTCTACAAATAAGCCTTCGCTGTCTGTGGCTCTGAAAGTAAGTGTCTGGTTGCCATTCCAGTTCAGGTCAGGAGAAATTGTCACTGACCCATCTTCTACCGTAAGAGTCACATTTATATCTCCAAACCAGCTATAAACCAGTTCGTCTCCATAAACAAGATCATGATCAGCAAATACATTATTCAAATTAATCGATGTATCCGGAATATCTTCCTGCATCAGAAAATTCTGGATCGGGGCAATGACATAGGGAGGATCATTAACAAAATTGACGGTCACATTGATCTCATCAATGGCAGAGCCTCCATTTCCATCATTAACTGTGAAGGTGAGTGTTTCCATTCCACTCCAGTATTCTAAAGCATCAAATATCACTCCCAGCATGTCGATATCAACCAGAATATTCTGATTACCACTGCACTGGAGCGTTAAAGTATCATTATTATCAACATCATCAATATATTGATTGAAATCTCTTATTAGAGACCCGTTCTCATTAAAATTAAATCCTGCCTGAGGTAGATTGATCACCGGATCATCATTAACGGGAGTCACAATGATATTTACTACGTCACTGGCAAAGTCCCTCCTTGCACTATCATATACAATAAAGGTCAGGGTTTCAGTGCCATTCCAGTTATCTTCGGGATTAACGTAAACATAATAACCATAAGTAGTAATATCAGTATGTATTGCGTTATTAACCACGATAATCATTTGATCACCATCATCATCACTCACATATTGTGTCATATCAATTGTCAATACTTCATCTTCATCAGTTGTTAAATTTTCTGGCATATCAATCTCAGGGGGATGATTATTCACGCCTTGACGAACTTCAATGCTGATTGTGTCTGGTATAGATTCTACGAATCCGTCATCTACCGTGAATATCACATCCTCAGTACCAAACCAGCCACTGCAGCTTAATCTAACTGTTGTAGAAATAACCTCTATAACAATATTGTCATTACCTGAATAGTTTATATTGAGATTATCACCGTCTACATCTGCCATATATAAATAGAAAGGAATATCCAGAATTGTGTTTTCAGTAAATGCCAATTGATCAGGTAGATCAAGAGTGGGAGTGTCATTTACCGGCAGCACCTGCACATCAACGTAATCACTGGCAAAAGTGATATTATCCGAGACCAGAAAGGTAAGCCTTTCTGTACCAGACCAGTTAGGAACCGCAGAGAAATTTACCAGTTCATTAGGTTGAATATTTGCCGTGATCATACTATTGCCAGTAACCAGTAAAGAGAGATCATTATAATCCGGATCAAAGAGATATTGATTGAAATCTACCTGCAGGGTTCCATCTTCATTAAAAATGATCAGATCTGGCAGGTTGATTTCAGGGGCATTATTTGCTATCCCGGCATAAACAACCACTTCCATGCTGTCAATAGCTGTGGCATTATTTTGATCGCTAACCGTGAAGGTAATCATCTCAGAGCCTACCCAGTTGGACAGGAATGTCACCAGTAATTCATCAATACTGATCTGGATATTATCATTTACGCTATAAGTGATTGTATGGGTATCTCCCCCGTCGATATCATGAATGAAACTGTTGAAAGTCTGGTAGCGGGGAATATCGACGGAAATACCAATATCACTTGGTAGTGTGAGTGTGGGAGGATCATTTACCGGAGTGACTATCACGTCCACTTGACCAGTAGCAGTTAATCTGCCGGCACCTAAATTATCGATTACTTCAAAAGTAAGCGTCTTGGTACCGTTATAATTCGCTACGGGATTAAAAGTTACCATACTGCCAGCGATAGACACCATGATATCAGGGTCTTGAACTGAGGTGATCAGCAGAATATCTCCATCGTCATCAGAGGTATATAAATCAAAGTCAACCTGCAAAGTGGTATCTTCTGCCAGGGTGAAACCTTCTTCCGGCAGCGCCATCTCCGGAGCATGATTCCAGTCGCCCATCAATACTCTCACAAGAGTACTATCTATAACGCTTGCAACGCTATCCGTAACAGTGAAGGTTATCCATTCTTCGCCAGTCCAATCCACAGGTGCCGACAGAAAGACGGTATATCCAACCTTGCTTACCAGAATAGTATCATTACCCGTATAATCCAGTTGTAATACCTCCTGATCAGCATCACTCACAAAAAGGTTAAAATCTAGTATTTCTGTGGTATTCTCATCAAACTCTATTAGGGCTGGAAGATTCATTACCGGTAGATCATTAACCGATTCCACAGTAACTTCAATTTCACCATAAGCAGATAATCTGCTGCCCGTATCACTATCATGGACCGTAAAGCTGATTGTCTCTATGCCATTCCAGTTTGCTGTGGCACTCAGAGTCACTATTGTATCAGGGTCAATACTGATATTTATATGAGGGCTTTCCTCCGGTAAGACTATAATATAATCACCATCTAGATCATGCATAAATTCTGTAAGATCAAATATATAGCTTTCGTCCTCCAGGAAGCTGACAGTCTCCGGCAGATAAATTTCCGGTGCATGATTCCAATCTCCAGAGTTAACATTGATGATAATGCTATCTGAACCAGAATCCCCAGAATCATCATATACGGTAAAACTAAGTGTGTCACGTCCTGTCCAGCCGACTTCACAGGTAAATTCAGCCACATAAGTAATATTTACTTCACCGTATGGTACTATAGCGACCTCTATGTTATCGGCATCTCCATATTCCCAGGTAAAACCACTATTATCATCCACATCTGATACGTAATCGCTAAGCACCAGTGAACCAAGTATTTCTGAACCTGAACTTAGTTCCTCAAAACTGAGCTGAGAGGGTAAATTAATTGCCGGAGCATCATTCACAGAGTTCACAATAACCGGCACTTCGTCGGATGCTGCCTGTCCCTGTTCATCAATTACCCAGAAAGTTAAAAGCTCAGTACCATACCAGTTTGCAGTTGCACTTAGTATCACAAGTGTACCAATGATTTCAACATTGATATCCTCATTTTCACTCACTGTTATTGAAAGTTCATCATTTAAATCATCATCCCATACCCAGCCTTCTGCTTCAAAATCCCTCTGCAGATTCATATCTTCCTCAAAACTCAAAGAAGCTGGAAGCTGGATCCCAGGCGGTGTATTTGTACTTCCCTGAATTACCCGTACTATCACATCATCGGAAGCTGAAAGGCTGTCATCACTCACTGTGAATGTGATGGTCTCCGTACCTGACCATTCCTCATCTTCCAGATAGAAGTGCACTATAGGTTGCTCTGTGAGATCCACACTGATATTTATATTACCGATACAACTTAAAGTGAGTGTTTCGTTATCGATATCTTCCATATAATGATTGAAGTTCTTATACAGCTCTTCTGTTTGGACAAAGCTGAAATCATCCGGTAAGCTGATCGTTGGTGCATCATTCACCGGTGTCACAGTCAAAATAGCGGAATCATAAACTTCGATCCGGCTCACATTATCTATCAGACTAAAATAGAGAGTCACATCTCCAAAGTAATTTGCCGCAGGAATCAGGGTAACTTCCTCCATGCCGTTCATAGACATAGCCACCAGTGGATTATAGGTATAAAACAATCTTAGATCATCACCATCTTCATCGGATGCCCACTGCGTGAAATCCAGAACAAGCTGCTCATCCTCTGCGACTGTCCAGCCATCTGGTAAAGCTAATTCTGGTGCATGATTCCAGTTTCCCCGCTCAATAACTACCAGCACAGAATCAGTTACAGATGAGCTGTCATCAGCAGCATTAAAAGTGATCATTTCGTTGCCATACCAGTCATCTTCATAAGCCTGGAAAGATACACGATAATTGAAAACATCCACATCTATACTATCTGTAGCTTCCCAACTGATAGTAAGCTGATCTCCATCCACATCCTGCAGATACGGTGCAAAATTCACTTCGATCTGACTATTTTCTTCAAATACAATACTGTCCGGCAGGGTCATCACCGGAACGTCATTTACAGGAGCTACTATCACATTAACAAAATCAGTAGCAGATGCTCTGCCCTGGGTATCCCAGACCACAAAATCCACTCGCTGCATACCGAACCAGTCCGGTGCCGGCGTAATGGTCACATATAGCTGATCAATATCTATCTCCAGATAGGTATAATTTCCAGTCGTGATCACGATATCATCGCCATCCACATCACCCACGTAGTTACTAAAATTAAACAGAGCATTCTGTTGATCCTCTACCAGATCAAATGAATCAGGCAGTTCAATTGTAGGTGGATGATTATCTTCACCGGGTGTTATCGTGATATTTGCAATATCAAAGCTGGAAGCTAAACTGTCATCTTCCACAGTAAAGGTTATTGTATCTGTGCCTGTCCACTGCTCGAGAAGACTGATCAGTATCGTAAAGGTCCCATCCAGTACATTTATTTCCAGATGTTCCTGACCACTCACTTCCAGAGAATAGAAGGGACTATCTATATCATCTATATACTGATCCAGGTTGATAGATATAAATTGTTGTGTGAAATCATCTTCTGATCTTTCAAACTGGGGTGGTAGATCAATTACTGGAGCATCATTAACCGGAGTAACTATCACTTCCACATCATCAGATGCTGTTGACCTGCCTGTCATATCATCAAATACATAGAATAACATTTCTTCTGAGCCATTCCAGTCAGATTCAGCACTTATGGTAACTTCAAAACCTTGTATTTCTACTATCACATCATGATTGCCTGTCACGGAGATAAACAGTTCATCATTCTCATCCTCATCAGAAACATAACCTTCAGCAAAGAAATCTATTACGAGTTCCTCATCTTCCCTGAAAGTGAAGGTATCGGGGAGATTTATCTCCGGTGGTGTATTGCTGCTGCCCTGATATACTCTGATGATCATGCTGTCAGTAGCACTTAACGAGTCAGGGTCTGTCACTGTGAAGAAAATTTCTTCTTCACCAGACCAGATTTCATCTATAGGATCAATGGTTACCCAAAAACCAGGCTGAATAGTAATATTCAGATGACTTGCTTCACCACCTGTGAGCAGAAGAGCATCTCCATCAACATCTTCCATAAAGAATGAGAAACTTTCAAATAGCACATCTTCCTGAGTCATTGAAAATTGCTCAGGCAATTCTAAAGTTGGCGCATCATTTACAGGATTAACAATTATCACCACATCATCTGAGGCAACTTCTCTTTCATCGATCACATTATCAATCACATGGAAATGTAAAGTTGTACTGCCATTATAATTCTCATCCGGTATCAGATATACCAGGGTATCTTCTATTATGGAAACCGTGATATCTTCATTATAGTCACAGGTAATTATCAACAGGTTATTAACATCAATATCATCTATATACTGTCCAAAATCAAACTGCTGGGGAGTATCTTCATCAATTACCAGTTGATCAGGTAATTCTATTGTAGGCGGATGGTTCCACTGCCCCTGCAGTACTTCCATACTCACGATATCAGTGGCAATAGCAGAACTGTCATCCTCCACCCGGAAAGTGATATCTTCCATTCCATAAAAACCATCTTCATTACTGAAATCTATATTGTATCCTGGTCCGGGATCGACATTGATATTCTCATTACCTTCCCAGCTTATGGTTAATGCATCACCATCTATATCCTGGATATAATTGATAAAATTTACCCGCAGTATGTCATTTTCCACAAATGATATATAGCCTGGTAAATTGATTACCGGAGCATCATTTTGCGGACGTACCGTGAAAGTCATTGATGCCTGTGCCGATGCTCTGGCTACTGTATCATAGGCTATAAATGTGATAGTTCTTGATCCATACCAGTTTGCATCAGGTGTAATAGTCACATCCAGTTCATCTATTTCTACATCAATATTATCTACATTTCCCACTGTAAGGACTATTTCATCGTCGTCATCATCATCTTCTACAAATGCTGTGAAATCAGCTTCCCAGATCGTATCTTCCTTAATGCTGACCGTCGTTGGCATTTCAACCGTAAATTCCGGTGCATGATTCCAGTCACCTCCCTCTACAATAATATTGATATTGTCAGTGGCAAATAAACTGTCTTGATCAGTAACGGTAAAAGTCAAAGTCTCTGTATCGGAAAAACCAAGCTCAGAATGGAAACTCACTAAAATTATATTATTCCCCAGATGATTGATAGAGACTTCAATATTTACATTACCTGTCACAGATAAGGTTAAGTCATCTCCGGCATCCACATCTGAGATATAATTACTGAATTGCTGATTATTAAGCCATTCTCCTTCAACATAACTTAATTCCGGAGGCAAATTTATCAGGGGAGCATCATTTACCGGCGTCACCACTACATTCACTTCATCAGAAGCCGTTTCCCTGCCCATATCATCAAATACATAAAAAGCTAAATCTTCATCACCATACCAGTCCGGTGTAGCTGTGAGTGTAACTTCGGTGCCATCAATTGCCACCAGTATATTTTCATTGCCATATACCAGCAGACTCAAGGGGTCATCATCAATATCATCGATATATCCTTCTCCTTCAAAATCTATCACCAGATTCCCATCTTCTTCAAAAGAAAATTCCTCTGGTAACGTGATCACAGGAGGAGTATTAACATTTCCACTCACTGCTGTAACCTGTACTACATCACTATCAGTTTCATTATTACTGTCAGTGACTGTGAAGGTGATATCTTCTGAACCACTAAATTCATCTTCTACCTCAAACCTTACCTGATAATCAAAAATTTCCACAGAAATTCCGATATCCCCTTCAGCCGTAAGTGTAACCGTTTCTCCATCAACATCTTCTATAAAAGAACTAAAATTAAGATTATATGGCTCACTGTTTGAGAAAGTGATCGAAGCCGGCAGATCTATAGTAGGTGGATCATTCACAGGCATTACATTAATCATCACATCCTGGCTGGCAGCAGCTCTGCCACCCTGAGAATCATAAACAGTAAAAGTCATTAATTGACTACCGAAATAATTCGCTGCCGGGATCAGAGTAACCAGACTATCAGTTACTGAAAAGGCAATATTAGGATTATAACCTGCTGTAATTATCAGATCATCTCCATCCTCATCATTCATATAAGGTCCAAAATTAAATTCTGTTACTATATCTTCCTGCAAGGAAAGAGTATCTGGCAGAGTCAACTGGGGCGGATGATTATTTGCTCCCAGTGTTACTGTCACCAGTACACTGTCTGTAGCCGTTAATTCTGGAGTACCTTCATCAGTGGCATGGAAATAGATCAATTCATTGCCATACCAGCCCATTGTCGTACTGAAGGTGATCAAATAGCCGTCTCTGATTATATTTATATTCTCATTACCGTTCCAGGTAATGGTTAATAGATCTCCATCAGCATCAAAGGAGTAATTCCTGAAGTTTTCCGTTAAACTCCCATTATCAGCAAATTCCCAACTGCCCGGCAGATCAAGTTCCGGTGCATCATTTACCGAATTAACTACAATTTGCACATCCTGAGTGGCTGAAGATCGATTGCCGGGCTCCGAATCATAGACTGTGAATTCCAGATTAACCTCTCCAGACCAGTTCAGACTCGGCCTGAAAGTTACTACCAATCCTTCTATTGTTGCCACTACACTTTCATTGTATTCTACGTTCAATGCCAGTTCATCTCCATCTGCATCATAGAGATATGGTGCAAAATCCATCACCAGATCAATATCCTCATCAAGTGTTATTGGGTCTGGCAAATTTATTTCTGGCGGATGGTTAAAAGCTCCCTGCTCTACCACTACATTAACTAACTGACTGTCATTAAGAATGCCATCGCTGACTGTAAAAGTTACCGTTTCTACTCCATACCAGTTATCTAAAGGATCAAAGTGAACTACATCTCCTGTTATTTCAATGTATATAGTATCATTACCGGTAGCAGTTAACGTCAGACTATAACTGTCAATATCTGAAATAAAAGGTGAAAAATCCCAATTAGGATCATCATTTTCCTCGATAATTATATCCTGATTTATATTTATTACCGGGGCATCATTTATTGGATAAACTGTAATGCTAATTTGACCAGTTACCTGATCACGACTTAGTAACTCATAGATAGTGAAATGCAGTGTACGCGTCCCGTTCCAATTCGCTGCGGGAATAAAGGTTACTACATTCCCATTTACTGTTGTTCCTATATACTGGCTGGTATTAAAACCCACCATCCAGTCATCTCCATCTTCATCGGTTACATAATTATTAAAATCCAGTTGATAGGAAGTATCTTCATTAAATCCCACTGAATCAGGAAAATCCTCTGCTATCACTGGTGGATTGTTCTCAGTACCTTGCGTTACATTTACAATAATGCTGTCAGTAGCTGTCTCAAATCCATCATTGACCGTAAAACTCAAAGTATCTGTTCCTACCCAGCCATCTTCTGCGGTAAATGTTACCCAGGGAGCAGTTATCACTGCAGTGATATGCTCTCCATTAGTCCCGCTTAAAAAAGGTGTTGTTCCGTCAACATCACCATAATAGGCACTTAGATCTACTGTAAGATCATCATTTTCCTCAAAAAAATAACTCTCTGGTAAACTTATCCAGGGCGCATCATTGACAGCATTCACTATGATCGGTATAATTGCTGTATCATAAGCCCTGCTGCCACCGGGGGCAGTGTCATATACCCAGAATGTCACAAGTTGGTCCTCTCCTTCCCAGTTTGCATCTGCCCAGAGAGTTACATTTAAACCTGTGATCTGGATATGTAAAGCATTGTAAAGATCCGTTACCATCAGTAAATGTTCATCAGCTGGAGGTTCTGTATCCAAATCAAGAATATGATTAGTGAAATCAAACTCAAACTGCGTGTCTTCATCAAAGGTGAAAGATTCAGGTAGATTTATAAATTCAGGCGCATGATTCCCTGATCCCTGATTAACGATGATATTCACTGAATCCGAAACTGCCGTAATACCATCATTTGCAATGAATGTAACCATTTCACTGCCCATCCAAGTACCAATCGCCTGCATTATAACCGTCATCGGACCAACTATCTGTATATAAATATTCTCATTACCCTCAAATTCCAAACTCAGAAAATCATCATCCACATCTATTATATACTGATTTAAATCCTCTATCCTGTTATTATCTTCCTCAAATTCAAAGTTGGTAGGTAAATCAAACTGCAATATATCATCTACAGGTGTGATCACTATATACATAGTTCCTTGAGCATAACCTTCATGCTGATCATCTACTAATATACTGACCTCTTCCGAGCCATTTACATTTTCTCCCGCTGAGAAGCTTATTACTGATCCTTCACCACTTCCGGCTGCTTCTACTAACTGATTATCAAATATTGTGATGATCAGGTCATCACCATCTGAATCTGTCACCCAGAGACTGTCTACAAAATTTATAGTTATCCCCTGATCTTCATCAAAATACAGGGTTGGGATCTGATTGATCTCCGGCTGGTGATTATTTTGCCACGAGGTTACCACCACATTGACGTTATCGGTTGCAGATTCTCCGCCCTCATCTTCCACGGTAAAGGTTAATACCTCTGTACCTATCCAATCAGGATCAGGAATTATTACCACATCCATATCTTCAATTTCCACCGTGATATGTTCACTACCGTCACATTCTATAGTTAATTCATCAGGATTAGGATAATCATACAAATCCACATCAATGATATACGCCATCATGTCTATCTCAAAATTATCATCATTCTCCTCCATATTGAAATCCCTAGGTAAATTAATTGTAGGTGGATCATTGACCGGATTCACTATCACCGTCATTTCACTAAACACAACTCCGCTGTGCCCGTCAAAGGCATGGAACGTAATCTCTTCACTGCCATTCCAGTTCGCATCAGCACTGAATACTACTGTTGATCCATTATAATTGGTATTGATATCACTGTTGCCTGATGGTAAGATTTCTATAGTATCACCATCCAGATCTATTACCCATAAACTATCTGCAAAATCGATGATTAATTCCTCATCTTCATCAAAACTGATTGATTCCGGTAAATTCATGATCGGAGTGTCATTTACGCTATATACTCTTACTTGCAGATCAGCAACTGCACTTCCTCCCATACCGTCATTGACTGCAAATTCCATGACTTCACTGCCAAACCAGTTCTCAGGAGCACTGAAAGATATTGTCATTCCATCCAGGTTATAACTGATACTGTCATTATCACTTATGGCTATTACCAGATCATCACCATCTATATCAGTGATATAGGTTCCAAAATTAAATACTCCCTCTGTATCTTCTGCAAACTCAATATACGGCGGAAAGTTGATTACAGGAGCATCATTCATGGGATTCACATTGACAGTTAGCTGCCGAGTTATTGCAGCCCCGCCAATGTCCTGAGCAACAAAATAAATCCCCTCACTGCCATTCCAGTTTCCCGCCGGAGTCAAAGTCACTGTCATTGAGTCTATCTGTACTGCTATATGTACAGCTCCATAATAACCCAGGGATATTTCTGAAATGTCATTATCCACATCACTTATATACTGACTGAAATCAAGCACAAGCAGGCTGTCTTCATCAAGTGCCACTTGCGCCGGCAGGGTGAATACCGGGGGATCATTGATCGGCAGTACACGTACTGTGGTATTATCCTCCACCCAGGTCTGTCCTGTATAACGGATTCTAAAGGTTAATTCTGAGTCTCCGGTATAATTTGCATCAGGAGTCAATGTCACCATTGTACCCTGAATATCAATATTAATATTATTATTTGCATCTGCAACAAGCTGCAGTTCCAAGCCTTCAGGATCGTATATGTATTGGGTAAAATCGATCTCTTCCTCTCCGTCTTCGGCTAAGATGATAATATTTGGCAAATTCAAAACAGGTAGATCAGGAGATGGTTCAAAGGTAACCGGAACAGTCTGGGGAGTTCCCGTTCGCTGTCCACTGTCAAACACAGTAAATGTGATGCTTTCAAATCCATTCCAGTCCGGCGTTGAAGATATATTCACATCAAGTCCATTAAAGGCTATCAGTACATTAGTATTACCACTTGCCTGGAGTAATAACTGGTCTCCAGCATCCACGTCGCTCACATATTGATCAAAATCCACCCAGTTGCTGCTGTCCTCAGCAAAAGTAAAACCCTCAGCAGGTAAATTTATCTCCGGTGGATCATTAACCGCTATCACTCTCACCAGCACATTATCGCTTACAGGAGTTCCAATACCATCATCAACAGTAAATGTTAACGTCTCCTGTCCATTCCAGTTATCTGCTGCTGTTGATAGAGTAACCATATAACCATTGATGTCCACGTTTATATTATTAGCCCCAATTACCGAAAGCTCCGGAAACCCTCCATCCGGATCACCGGCATAATCTCTGAAATCTATTTCATAATCATTATCTTCCAGAAAGATGAACTGAGCAGGAAGATTAATATATGGGGGTAAACTGGCTGTTACTGTAAAATTAAATGCTTCTTCCCAATCTTCATTATAGGTATTTCCTATCATATCTTCTACTTGCACCTGCCAGTTGATCGTTCCGGCTGTTGTCTCATTAAGTTGATAAGTCACTCTGTAGGCTACCCAGTAGTACTGTTCTGTCATGCCAAAAGCAGAATCAGGTTCTACTACTGCTTCAACCTGTTGATTATTTATACGTAGCCTGATACTTCCTGCATTTATTCCCGGATCCGCATCATACACTCTAAAGCTGATTTCAGTATCAAGTTGTAGATTTTGCTCTCCATCTTCGGGATAAATATCGAGTAAAAACGGTGCTAGCTCATTCTGGCTTACAACTTCAGTAGTAAAATAATAATGCGTATTCTGGTTGACTGCCATCTCATTACCAAGATTATCTTCACCCCTGATCAATATCTCTACGGTTTGTTCGGAAATAAATGGTTCAAGAGGTGTTACCGTCACCCCATATCCATTATCTATTTCAATATACTCAAAATTATTAATAGAAAGTGTATTGAATTCCAAACTATCTACAAATACCTTCACACTATCTATATTCACACCTGAAAGTCCATCCCTGATCTCAAAATAAATATCCGTATCCATCACCACATCATCTTCGTTGGGATATGGATTCCACCCGCTTACACTCGGTGCCGTATGATCAGCAACCGTCCGAAAACTATAATAATCCGTTGCCATAGGTTCTCCAGATGTATCCTCTGCATCTATTTCTATGGTAACTAACTGATCATATTCAAACGGACCATATGGTAATATTGTAACATGGTATCCCGCATTCTCGCCTCCCGGACTAATAGGTTCAAATTCAAAATGACCCACTTGCTGGAAATTATAGGGATCATTAAGGATTTGCACTTGAATCGTTGTTGTATCAACATAGACACCTTCTAAGCCATTAAAGATATCGAATTCTACTGTTGTGTTTACATCAACATTTGTTGCATTGTTTCTGGGTGTTCGACCCATCACATAAGTATAATTATAATTCGATTGAATATAGAAAGTGTAGGAGAATATTCTTTGATTACCGGCATAATCATTTACCTGTATTCCTACTGAAACGGTATCCGTAATCACGAAATGCTCTTCTGCCCAGCTTAATTCGCATGTATAATGATACTCATCACCATAAATATCCAGTACAGCACCCGGAGAATAGGTCTCATCCAATCCTGAAGTAGTCGTCTGGATATGAACCTGAAGTGACTGGTCATCAATACCAGATACTCCATCTGAAATTTGGAAAGAGATTGATGTACCGGGATCGACTTCATGAACACCTGTCCCGGGAGAAAAATACGATAAAAAGGGAGCTATATTATCCTGCTGGATATAAAAATACCAATTGTGTTCAAGAAATACTCCATGATTATCATAAGCATTAACTTCTACATTTATCGAATCTCCGTAATCAAAATTTACTACCGGATCAATTAGAAAACTATAACTCTGACCCGCATAATTGCCTAATGATGAATACTGGACAACCGGATAATCATTATAAGCATATTCTACTCCATCCAATATGATTGATACTGTACTCAACACAACGTCAGTTGTATCAATATCACTAATTATTTCAAAGTAAACCTGAGAATTGGGGGTTACTGTACTTCCATTATCGGGTTCTTCCCCTGTCACTTCTATAGCAAATATCTTGAAAGTAAGAAGCAGGGTAACAATAAGCAAAATTGCTTGAAAATTTGATATTTTTCTATTCATGAGCTACTCCATCATTTTTTAGACTCTCGAAATCGTAAAATCCTTTTCTGTTTATTATTGTCAATGTTTTTCCCCTGTTTTTTTATACAACAGAAATTGCTTTTACATGCACCCTGACAACAGCCTGATTATAACGCTAATTTATTTTAAGCTGTGATTATCTTAACTCTTTTCTTGATTTCAAACCACTCCCGGAATTTATTAATTCACTGAACCTGATAATTACTAAATTTAAAGAGTTAGCTATACTGAAAGTCACAAATAAAAATCATTCTCTATCAGTGAAAATCCGCCCAATCCGTGTTCAATATTAGCCAGCCACATAGAGATCAAATCCTGGAAATATAAAAAAGTTAGTTTTGTTAGCTTTGTTCGCTGCTTAATAATCTTACACTATATTATCAGTATCCATCCGTTCAATCCGTCCAATCCGTGTTCTATATTTAATTATCATTCTCCTTTTTCTATTTTAATAAAGCCTTCTTCACATTAGATAACTTACTACAAATAAATAAGTTAAAATTATAAGAAACATCTTGACTACCTCCTAACCTATTTGTTATTGTCATAACGTCTTACGGGACAATAAATTAAGAGGAGTCAAGATGCCGTAC
>JAIPGP010000059.1 GCA_021735645.1 Candidatus Cloacimonadota bacterium | reverse complement strand
ATATTGCTTCTGAAATTCAAAGAAACTTATCGTTTCATAATGTTTCATTAATAGACCTCCATTGAATATTTGATAGCAAATTTCCACCGAGTAATCTTATTGTCAAGTTTTACGGAGACAGCCGGATAGTCATTTTTAACTAAGACCATTTTATGGGAGATAGTCTCTTTGCCAGTAGTGAGTCTATAGAAATATATACCGCTTGTACAGGGACGTCCTTTCTGGTCGCAGCCATCCCAGACGGAAATAACCAGTTCTGATTTAGAGACATTGGTATTATCAAGAAGACTTATTATTTTTTCACCTTTAAGGTTAAAGATATCCAGAGAGACAATAGAATTATAGTCAAGAATGAAGCTTATTTCAGTGGAAGGGTTGAAAGGATTAGGATAATTTGAGTGCAAGCCAAAATCTAAGGGGACCTCAGGGGAATTATTGTTTTCATCATCAAGACGGGGAATATAAAGCGTAATGGGACCGAAAGACTCAGTATTACTACCGTAATCAACATTTTCCAGCCAGTAATAGTAGGTGATGTCATAGTCAAAGTCATAGAAATCAAGGAACTGATAATTGGTATTAGTGACTGATGTACCCTGTCCTTGGATAAGTAATGGGTTAACCTGCATGCTATAAGCGAAGTCATTAGATTGTGCACGAAAAACATTCCAGCCGGCATTATTGATTTCCGAAGCGGTTACCCATTGTAAGATTGGAATTTCGCCGTCAAACACAGCGGAGAAACTGTTGAGTGTTACAGGGAGGGGGTTATCACCGTTATCCGCTGCAAATTCAATCCCATTTGACCCCAATCTGGAAGTAATGCTCAGATCATTAATATTAATCCGAAAAGTATAATCTGGTATTTCTTCTCCAGTAATTTGTGAATATTCCGGCACAATTTGCCAATTGCCATCATTATAGCGATACCACAGGTTAAGAGGGAATTCAGCGAATTGAATTTGAAAATAGCTATTAGAATTAAGGGAAGTTAACACTACTTCATTCCCGCTTTGATATTCAAACCAGATACGGCAATAGGCACTTAAGTTATCTGGATTTGCCAATCCTGATAGTTCTGCCAGATCAGAATCAGTAGAATATTCAGTAAATATCAGGTAAGTTTCAGTTTCTTCTTCATTAGCTGATTGGAAGCTAATATAATTTCCAGATGTTCCTATATTGGAATTCATATATGATCCTGATTGCTGGTAAATCAAAGTAGAGGTATTAGTTAAAACATTCACAAGCGTGTATTCCGGGTTCCAGATCAGACTCGGATAACTATCTTCGGTGAATGACCAGAATTCAGAATTCCAATTAGAAAATGGAGTACCGGTTTGCATTTCTTCTTCAGTCAGTGCTGTACCACTGGCACTGGATGATTGACCGGAATTTTCTGTATCCCAGTATGAATCTGCTACACCACCAGTTCCAGTTCCTGTAACATTACCAACAAGCCCTCCTACATTAGTCCCAGAACCAGACACCGCTCCAGCCGAGAAGCAGTTAACGATTAGTCCCTGTTCTACGCAACCTGCCAGCCCACCAACTCTTACCGCATTATTACTGACATCTGAGCCACTAACAATTCCCAGAGCAAAACTATCATAAGTTTCTCCTCGTTGATTACAGCCAACGAGTCCGCCAAATTTTTCAGCATCTCTGGTTGTTTCATCAGCAAAGTATTTATAGGAAACGGAAACATTTGCAAAGCATTCATGTATTTTGGAACGCGATTTGGCGGGGTTTCCACTGGGGTAACCATTATTAGCTCCAACCAGACCACCGCAGGTTCTATAGGCTTCCACAGTGCCACCCACTACTGAACAACGGTCAATTACTACATATTGATTATCATTAATTTTACCTAATAAAGAACCAACTCCGCTTCTGCCTTTAATATTCACAGTTTGTAATTTAATGTTATTGAGTTCTGCTGTGTCGGTGGAAGTTCCTTCCATTTTGCCAAAAAGCCCCACCAGGTCTTCATCTGGTCTATTGATATATAGATTAGAGATTGTGTGGTAAACGCTACCATAATAACCATCATAATCACCAGTGAAAGCCGTAGAGCCTCCCAGAGGAATCCAGCCTTTTGAGCTTTCCCAAAGCTGCTTCCAGTAATCTGTATCTGTTGGGACCTGGCTGGAGGTAGTATTCTGGATACAGATATAGGTATATGGGCTATATTTCACATATTCTCCTAACGAATAATTCCCAGAACTCCAGTCAGAAACAGAGGCGGGATTGGTAGGAGTTAGATCAATATCATCTGTTTGGGTGTATGAGCCACTAAGGTCATTTTTGACATTATACAGGTCTAAAAGTGATGAAATATCAGTAGCATGAGAATTGACGGAAAAGAAAATGAAAAATATAAAGAAAACAATAAAAACTTTGCTATTAATAAGGTGCATAATAATCTCACTCTTTTTTTCTTTTATTTACATTAGCCTGTTATTTTGTCAAATTTATTTTACAAATACCTGACAATTTATTTGTAATTAGAGAAATCTATCGGTAAATTATTACTTGTGTGTTATAAAATGATTTGTTCAGTTAACATAATTATTTAGCTGCTTTAACCCAGAGAATGCCTTTCTGACCTGTTTTATACTCGAGTTTGCCGGCAAAGAATGGAGCATAGATATCTTTCTTTTTTTGAGCAGTCAGGCGGTATGAGAGTATTTGGAGGTGTTTCAGGAGATGTTTTTTAATTTGAGCTTCAGTGAGTTTTTGAGGTTCAGCTTTGGAGACAGGTTCTTCCAGGTTGAAGCTGGCGACTAAAAGTCCTCCGGGTTTGATGACCCTGAGAATCTCTGCACAAACAGCGGGAAAGTTATCAACGTGATCTATGGCATTGAGCGTGAACATGACATCAACGAAATCAGAGGGCAGAGGAATAACTTTTTCTGTTGATTTGAGATAGACCATGTTATGGGCGGTGATATTATCAGTAAATTCATCAGCATAGCGATCTGCCAGAACATCAATTCCGAGTCGGAGCTGAGCGGAATTTGCCCAGAGCAGGCTACCGCGGGGACCGCAGCCAAAGTCTGCGACAATTTTACTTTGCAGGAAAGTGTCATCAGGCTCATCTGCCATTGCCAGCATTAATTTCTTGTAATGCGAGTTAGTAAAAGTGCCTTGATCAATTTTTAATCTACTTTGCCAGAAGGCTAATTCCACATCATACTTGTTTTTAAAGCAATATCTGCTGGCTCGCAATACCTTTTTTATTGATTCCGGTAGTAGTGCTATTATATTTTTTATGCTTAACATCATATATCCTCTTGACTTAAGGAAAATAATAAGATAATTTTCTGTCAAATGATTTTAACATAGAGGTTGCATCCCCCCGAAATTAAAATATTTACTGACCTTAAAAAATGCCCTGAAAGGGCTTTACAATAATAGTCATGGGTTTTAACCCATGAATTCAAAACCACATAAAGTCCCCACCCTTCCTGATTTCGGCGAAGCCAAAATCAGGAAGGGTGGGGAGAGTTTGCGTTCTTTTTTCCCATGGGTTGCACCCATGGCTATTATAATGATACCCTTTCAGGGTAAAAATAAACTGCATAATATATTTACCTGTAAATCTATTATTATCTAAGTGTTATAAGTAAATAATATTTAAAAAACAGGGGGATGCCAGATTTCAACATAGAGATGTTAGTTAGATAGATATTAAAAGTGAAATAGAATTAGCTTTACAGTAACAGTAACAGGCAGTAAAATTTGTTTAGGAGGGTTTAATGAAGAATAAGTACCAGATCGCGAATATTGAATTTAATTATGATCGGTATATGATGCCGGTAGTATGCACGGCTATACATAATGGGCATTTGCTGAGTGAGATCATTGAGGCTAATATGGCACTTAGCGAAACAGAGAGATTATATGAAGAAGACCCTTATACCGGTTATTTCACTGATATTACCACTAATACAGTGATAGTGAATTACAGTAGGTTTCAGGTGGATTTGAACCGTCCATTGGCTGGGTCATTTTATGTAACTCCGCAGCAGGCTTGGGGATTGCAGGTACGGAAAGGGACACCTAAAGACGAAGAGATTGAATTCAGCAGTGAATGTTATAAGTGGTTTTACAAGTCAGTGAAAGAGCATATTGATAAGCTTCTGGAAAGTTTTGAGCGGATATTTGTTTATGATCTTCATAGTTATAATCATCAACGTGGTGGGGTCGGAGCTGATTATGATGATGCTGAGAAGAATCCTGAGATAATTATCGGGACTAATAACATGCCGGAAGTCTGGTATCCGCTTGTGAATGAGATTGTGGAACAGATGCGAGGTGAAGACTATTTTGGCAGGGGTTTGGATGTGCGGGTGAATGTGAAGTTTGATGGGGGGCATTTTTCACGCTGGCTGCATAATACTTATGGTGAGCGAGTGTGTTGTATAGCTCTGGAATTTAAGAAGATATTCATGGATGAATGGACAGGTGAAATTGACTGGGAGAAGGCAGAGCGATTACGTGAAATATTGCGCAACAGTCTGGGAGTAATAAAAACAGGATTACATTTATAGAAATTGCTTGCCTGATTGGAAGTGATTAAAATAAAGTGTAAATATAAGCGGGTGTAGCTCAGCGGTAGAGCATCAGCTTCCCAAGCTGAGGGTCGCGGGTTCGATCCCCGTCACCCGCTCCATTGAGGTAACTATGAAATATGTATTAGAATTAGAGCAGCAGCGAATAATGATCAGGACGAAGGATTTGGGGATCAGAGAAGTATATTTTACAGAAGAACATGCTCCAGCAGAGGGTTATAAATTTTTCAGCAGGGGAGAGGAAGAACTATATAAACGAGCGAGCGAGCAATTCAGCGAATACTTTCAGGGAAAGCGAACCAGTTTTGAACTGTTTTATCATTTTCAGGGTAGTGAACTGGAAATGAGGGTTTGGACAGAACTAAGAAACATTAACTATGGTAAAACCATATCATATGGCGATCTGGCATGCCGTTGCGGTAAACCGAGAGCGGTACGGGCAATAGCAAGTGCTGTGGGACGCAATAAGCTGATGATACTGATTCCATGTCACAGGGTGATCCTTAAATCAGGGGAACCAGGTAATTATGCCGGTGGTGAGGATAAGAAAAGGATGCTGTTGGATCTGGAGAGAAAGGTAAAAGACAACCAGTAGTCTCTATTAATTTTCCTTAATTTTCACAATTTCCAGGAGATTAGTTTGTACCCAGCCGCCAATACCATTTGGTAATTTGATGAGCATCCAGTCATCATTAGTATTTTCTATCTGGCAGATCATACCTTCATGGATAGTGAAAACGCGGGTGTATTCCACACCGGGACCGCTGTAACCGATCGCAGTTTGGGCAATGACAACGGCATCACTGGCGGAATGGAAATTCTGATATTTCAGATAGGAGATTGTAGCAGAAATAACCAGCAGGATGACAACGAGGAAAATAAGAAATATGGGTAGAGATTTATCACGGTTCTGGAAAACGGTTTGCAGGAGAATGAGCAGGATGATGAGAATGAAGAAGAGCACAGCTGTAAAGAGAGCTGCTTTATTAAGGTCAAAGGAATGATATAACCTCAGCAAGAACCGGGATAGAGCTCCATTCTCAGGAGTATCGATTTTATCTTTGGTGAGTGTGAGGATAAATTTAAGGTTAGAAGCTGCTGCCTGATGAGCAGGATCAACTTTGAGCGCTTTTTTATAATATAAGATAGCTTTACCTATTTGACTTTGACGAAAGTAGCAATTGGCAATATTATAAAAAAGATCAGCATTGATTATATTATTATTTTCCAGATACAAAAAATGAGTTAAAGCAGTATCATAATCTTTATTGTGATAAGCAGTGATAGCCTGGTCAGCGGTTTTGGATACCAGATCTTCATTATCTGCCCAAACAGGGAAGAGCATGATAAACAAACTGAAGATGATGAGATAATATTTCATGTTATTTACCCTTTATCCTGGATTTGGCAATTTCAGCAACAATATCACGCAGCGAAGCATAATCTGTCTGGATATTTTCTTTCAGAAAACCACCTGGCATAAACCTTGCTTCATTGCATTTATTAAACATCAAATTGATTTTTTCGACCAGTTCTTTCGAGTATCCCAGATGGGTAGCTTGAGATATAATCTGGTCTTTTCTGCTGCCACGGGCAATTTTAAGTTTATCAGTCAGATAGTTTTCCAGACCGCTTTGGGCAGCATAATAAAAATCAGGATTGGCAGATTTATAATATTCAGTAGCTAATTTCAGATATTTTTTCAGAACCCGGTTTGCTCTTTTCTGGCGTTGATAATCCATATCTCCGGCGATCTGGGTATGTCTTTTCATCAGCAATGTAGTAATGGGTAGTGAAAGGAAGATAACAAAGAGCAGCAGCCAGTAAAGAATGGAGTCAAACCAGGGTTTGAAACTGGACATTACCCTATTTTCGATAATGAAACCAATATCAGAGCCTTCCAGATGGATAGAAGCCTGAGAAGTAGTGCCAGGAATATAGATATTATCTCCTTCCTTCACATCCAGGGCATACTTATCGGAGCGAAGGGTCACATATTTATTTCGTCCAGGATCAAAATAGGAGAAAGGGAGAGAAGGAATGGAGAAATTGCCCGGCTCTTGAGCAACCACCAGATAACGGATAGTTTTTTTACCATTCACCTTGGAAGCAGTGATGTCTGAAGAAGTTTCAGGGTCAAGAAATCTAAGATGATTAATCTCCGGTAACGTGGCAATATTAAGATTAGAAAAATTCCCTCGCCCGGAAATTTCCAAAGTGTAAGTGAAAGAATCACCAACTTTTAACTGTGTTTCACTAACAGATGAGTTTAATTGAAAATTGCCTACTGCTCCGCTGAAATCTGCAGGTGCTCCTGGTGGCAGTTCTTTGACTTTGAAACTAAGTGGTTTACTGGCAATAGTATAAGTTTTTGTAGAGCCAAAGCTCCAGATATTGCGGGATTCCGTTCTAATATCCACATCCATTTTTAACGGGTCAACCTTGATCTCTCCGGTCTGAGAAGGGAATATAGCATAAGTTTTGAGTTTCATAGTATTATAAAGTTCACCATTACGGTTAGTACGCTGCAGGTTCATACGATTGGGAGTGAACACATCTTCTTTCCAGAAGCCGATGAAAGAAGGTTCTTCTTTGAAAGAGAGCGAAGTGACATCGTATTTGGAGAATAAATTATAGGTAACTTCTACAGACTCATTTTGATAAGGATTAAGATTTGAGACCTGGATTTCAATAAAGATATTATCAGATAGTTTACCACTGTTTTCTGCGGGTGAGTTATTATTTCTGGTGCTGGCTCTGGCAGGTGCAGGTTCATTGCTGCCGGGAACCACATTTAGTTTAATATTACCCGTTTTATATGATTTTTTTTTGTATTTGATCGTAATAGAGGGAATAGATATCGAGCCAGTGCGGGTGGGACTCAGTGAGTATTGATACTTTTTGGTAACAGAAGACTGGAAGCTGCCATTAGTCATTGTATAGCTGGAAGACGAGGAAGTAGAAACGCCCTGATTTTTGAAACCATCGAGTTGGGGCAAATTCGGAGTGCCGATTTTATCAGCGTCTGAGCCTGAAATTTCAATAGTATATTGCAGGATATCATTTATGCCAATAGTAGTACGGTTAACGTAAGCAGTAACCTGCAGATCGTCTGCCATTGCGAAAACTGCCAGCAGAATAAAGATCGCGAGAAAGATGATTTTTTTCATATTACCAGTATTTTCCTGCTTTTGGCCGTTCAGCGGTTTTCTTTTCTTTTTCTTTCTTCATTTCTTCTTTTTCTTTTGCCAGTAAGGCTTTAAGCATCTGTTCGGCTTCTTTTTCATCTTTAGATTTTTCTACCTTCTGTTGCTTTTGTTCCTGCTTTTCCTCATCACTTTTCTGTTGATCCTGCTGTTGCTGCTGTTTTTCTTCTTCTTTTTCCTGTTGCTTGTCATCTTCACTTTTCTGCTGCTGCTTTTGTTTTTCTTTATCTTTATTATCGTCTTTATTTTCCTGGTCCTGATTCTGCTGCTGCTGTTGTTCCTGCTGTTTTTGCAAATAACGGGCTGCCAGTTCATAGTTATAACGGGCATTGGGATTCTGGGGATCATTCACCAGCGATTTTTTAAAGAATTCCAGGGCGTTTTTATAGTCCTGCTGCTGAAATTTTATATTTCCCATATTCTGGTAAAGTTTTGATTTATCATTAAAGTCCGGATTACGCATAGCCATTTTATACTCGGCTTCAGCATCTTCCAGTTTGCCCTGTTTATATAAAGAATTACCCAGATTATAGTGCAGAGAGCTATCTTCAGGATATTTAAGAGCATTTGCTCTATATTTTTCCTGAGCAGTATTAAAATCCTGCGATTTATAATCCTTATTAGCCTGACTGTTTGTGATCACCTTATCATAGGTTAATATTTCTGCATTTGCCAGGCAGTTGATAATTAAAATGAGGAGCAGTGCTATTCTAAAACGCATAATTATCTCCTTGTTTTGATAACTCTTTCAAAAGGGGTATTTCGAATGACCATGATCAGAAATTCTAATATAATAAAGATCAGAGCAGCGAGTACGAAATAATGATACTGGTCTTTATAGCGTGAATATTGTCGCGTATCTATCTTTTTCTTTTCCATTGTTTTAATTTCATTTAATATCTGAAATATTTCTGACTGCTGAGGTGTGATAGGGAAGAATCTGCCATTTGTAGCTTTCGCAATCCGGCTGAGGATATCTACATTCAGGCGGGAGAAGATAATTTCTCCTTGATCATTTTTGGCATAGACAGTGTTTCCATTTTCATCCGTGACAGGAATTGTGCTGCCGTCAGGAGAGCCAATACCCAGAGAGTAAATGATTGCGCCCTGTTTCTGAGCTTCCTCGGCAATACTTACGGCATTTTCTTCCAGGTCTTCTCCATCAGATACGAGAATAATAATCTTATGCTTATCTTTCTGGTCAAAAACATCAATGGAAGTTTGGAGAGCCTTTCCGATATCAGTACCGTAGGAAGTTACAGTTTCTGTATCCAGCAGACTAAGGAAGAGCTTAGCAGCTCCATAATCGTCAGTGAGTGGACATTGAACAAAGCTGCGTCCCGCAAAAGTGACAATTGCTATTCTATCACCTTTAAGCTGATCGATAAAGAGAGATATCTGGTCTTTTGCCCGTTCGATCCTGCTAGGTTGAATATCAGCAGCATCCATACTTTTAGATACATCCATACAGATAACGATGTCTACACCTTCTTTTTGCACGATCTGCATTTCACGATCCCATTGAGGTCTTGCCATGGCAATGATCAGGAAAAGAAGAGCTATGATCAGAAAGACATTTTTAAGGTTGAATTTAAAAGCAGAGAACTGTTGGAAATAGTAATCATAAAAGCGGTTTTCAGCAAAACGGGCAAAGCTTTTTTTATGGTTTCTTTTAGATAATAATACCAGTATCAAGGCTGCAGGAATGATTAGCAGTAGAAAGAGAGCTTTAGGATTTCCCCAGTGCATAATATGATCTCCTATGGAAGTTGCCTGAGAATAAAGAACCGGAGA
The DNA here is from genome assembly GCA_021735645.1 of Candidatus Cloacimonadota bacterium. Classification (GTDB taxonomy): domain Bacteria; phylum Cloacimonadota; class Cloacimonadia; order Cloacimonadales; family TCS61; genus Stygibacter. The sequence continues at coordinate 14,771 of JAIPGP010000059.1, read as the reverse complement.
ATAAGTTCCATAGTAAGCAGGAATACTGCCAGCATAAGCCAGCGGGGGAAGAGTTCTTTATATTCATAGTAATTTTTAATTTCAATCTGAGTCTTTTCCATTTCGTCAATGTAGTTCATTATTTCTTCAAGTTGTTCAGTGTTACGAGCCAGTCTTGCCCGTTCAGTGCCGCAAATTTCTGCAATGTCATTTAATATATCTATATCGAAATCTATGTTGACTTTTCGGTAGCCATTTCCGTAGGGGAAATCTACCAGTCCTTTCTTTCCGACCCCAATAGTGTAAACCTTAATACCGAAGGTAGCTGCCAGATTAGCTGCTGTGAGCGGATGTATTTGTCCTGTATTATCTTTTCCATCAGTTATAAGCACAATAACTTTTGACTTTGCCTGCGAATCCTTGAGCCTGGCTACGGCAGTAGCCAGTCCCATCCCTATCGCAGTTCCCTGTCCTTCTTCATCAATTTCTATATCACCTAATATGGTCATTAACATATTATAATCAAGAGTGAGCGGGCATTTTGTGAAAGCATGATCGGAAAAGACTATCACTCCAATCCGGTCATTTTTACGCTTTTTAATAAATTCGGCTGCCACCTTTTTAGCTGCTTCCAGACGGTTTGTAGGACGAAAATCCACTGCCTGCATACTGCCTGAAATATCTACTGCCAGAATTATATCAATGCCATTACCAGTAATTTTCTGTTTTTCATTTGCCAGTCTGGGTCTTGCCAGGGCGATAAAGAGAGAAGCGATAAGTAAAACTCGCAGAGCCACAGGTATAAAGCGAAGCCAGGAGCCGGAAGGAGAGAGAGAACGCAGAAGCTCCAAGCGGTTATATTGCAGTCTGAGCCTTTTTTTATCACGATAGAGAATTTCCCAGAGCAGATAGGGGATAGTCAGCAAAATACCCCAAAGCCAGCGAGGGTCAAAGAATTCAAGCATCATTCACCTCCTGACTTCTGAGCTTAAAAGAAAGAAGATAGCTATCCAGCCAGGTAGTAAGCTCACTTGCCTTTATACTTTCGGGAATATATTTAGCAAATTTCACTTTATCAGACTCACTCAGGAGTCGCAATACAGCGTTCTTTTCCTGAGCATTGTCTAATTTAAGGTGATATCTTATTTCACTGGTAGTCATTTCCAGGGCATTAATCTGATAATTTCTTTCCAGGAAATATCTCAGGATCACAGAAAGCTGGTAATAATACTCCAGAAATTCTCCACTGTCCAGCAGGTTACTGAGCTTCAATTTTGCCAGCATTTCATGTGCCACCTGCCAGGGAGGTCTGGTATCAGTGAATTTAGGTACTTCTTCTTCTAATTTTGGTTTGGTCAATAATTTCTTGAGTATAATGATGAGAGCAATCAGGGCAATTAATGATAGTATAGGAATAAAATAGTCCCAGAAACCCAGTTTTAAGGAAACCGGTTTGGCAATGTCCTTGATAGCACTAGCTGAGTCCGCAAGTACGGAATTAATAATGACCACAAAATCGCGGGTAGTAAGAATTTTTTCGCCGGTTTTAGTCTTAACCAGAAATTCCAGAGACGGAAAAGAATAGTCTCCAGTATCAAAAGCCTGGAAAGTAAGCTTGATCTGGTTCTTTTTGATATTATCTTCAATAATTTCATTTTGCTGAGGTTCACCCATCAGGAAAAAAACATCAAGGCTGTCAAGCTGTGGAGCAAAAATGCTGTCTTCAGGTGCTGAAGTGATTTCAATATGCAAACTGAAGGGAGTACCCACAAATAATTTACCGGGCGTCTCCAGTTTCTGCTGCAGTTCCTGAGCAGGCAGGCAAACTGCCAGTAAAAGTATAATGATAATAACCAGGTATTTTTTCATATCAGCGTCTATGTTTACGTGCACGGAACAATTCCATCAGTTTTTTCGTATAAGGTTCATCCGTAGTAAATATCCGGCTTTCAACCCTTGTTTTTTTCATAGTTTCTATAAACTCAAGATTCTCTTTAGTAGTTGCTTCTTTAAATTTTTCTCTCAGCTTGCGGCTGCCGGAAAAGCGGGTTAATCGTTTCCCTGTTTCCGGGTCGGTAAGGTGGAGCAAGCCGCAATCCGGCAGTTCAAGATCAGATTTATCAAGCACCCGCAGGGCAATAACGTCATGTCTGCCGGCTAAGATTCTCAGGCTATCCTGATAATTTTCTGCCAGAAAATCAGAAATTATAAAAATGATAGACCGCTTGGGTATTATCTGATAGGCATATTCTATAGCCGCTTTCAAATCAGTGCCATTACTTTGAGGCTGATGATACAGAATATCGCGCAATATCCTTAAAGCACTTTTTTTACCTTTTCGTGGTGGGGAATACTTCTCTATCTGATCAGAAAACAGCAGTAATCCAACTTTATCATTATTAGAGAGGGCAGAAAAAGATAGAACTGCTGTCAGTTCTGTGATATACTCAGATTTAAGGTAGCTGCGGGTTCCTGTTGCCGTAGAAGCACTCACATCAATCAGGAAGATCACGTTCAATTCCCGCGTCTCTTCAAACTTTTTGATATAAGGATGCCCCATTCGGGCAGATACATTCCAGTCAATCTGCCGGAAACTATCTCCATCCTGATATTCCCGTACTTCCGAAAATTCAAGTCCCTGACCTTTGAACATACTGTGATATTCACCAGAGAACAATTCAGAGACAAGATTCCGTGTTGTGATCTCTATTTTTTTGATCTTGGCAATGATTTCTGAAACTTCCAATTATGGCACCTCAATCTCATCAAACAGGCGGTTGACAATATCTTCCTGAGTTATTTGTTCTGCTTCTGCTTCATAAGTGAGAATTACGCGATGTCGCATAATATCTTTACCAATAGCTTTTATATCATCAGGAATTACATAACCTCGATGTTCCAGGAAGGCATGAGCTTTGGCTGCCTGAGCCAGATAGATAGTTGCCCGGGGAGAAGCTCCGCATTCAATCAGGAATTTCATATCTTTGATAGAATTGAATTTATCAGGTTGTCGGGTGGCAAACACCAGATCAAGGATATAATCTTTGATCTTTTCTTCCATATAGATATCTTTCACTAACTGACGAAGTTCCAGAATTTCTTGAGGAGTAACTATTTGAGAAACAGGAATTTTATTGTCATTCATCATTCTATCGAGAATAATTTTTTCTTCATCACGAGAAGGATAGCCCACCATAAGCTTGAGCATAAAACGGTCTATCTGAGCTTCTGGTAAGGGATAAGTGCCTTCCTGTTCAAGTGGATTCTGAGTAGCCATTACCAGGAAAGGATTGGGTAATGGATAAGTTGTGTCACCTATAGACACCTGGCGTTCCTGCATGGATTCCAGTAAAGCAGATTGAACTTTTGCTGGAGCCCTATTAATCTCATCTGCCAGGATAAAATTTGCGAATACAGGGCCTCTTTTAGGCACAAATTCTGAAGTTTTCTGATTATAAATAAGTGTACCGATCAGATCAGCAGGTAACAGGTCAGGAGTAAACTGGAGCCGGTGGAAGGAAGCGTTTATTGTTCCTGCTACAGTGCTTACTGTCAGGGTTTTTGCCAGTCCAGGAACTCCTTCCAGCAGGATGTGACCATTTGCCAGCAAGCCCACCAGAATACGGCTAACCATATATTGCTGACCTACAATTACTTTACCTACTTCTGCGGTTATCTGATCTATTACCGGACTTTTTTCAATTACTTTCTGATTTATCTCTTCAATAGTCACTATGCCCTCCATTTCTAGAATTTATTTCTTAAACGTGTTCACCTCTTTCAGGTTACAATTGATTTGAATAATTTTTATTTTTAATTGAGTTTCACTTATCTCCAGGATGGCATAAGAAGCCATATTACTGCGGTCAATAATGTTTTTCAAATGCCCGGGATTCAGTATTATACAAGAGAGTTGTTTGCCAATATTGGGATTATGAGTATGTCCGTGCATAATAAGATCAAGGTTGCGGGGAAGTTTAGGAATATCCTGCGGAGAATGAACACAACCTACTTTCCAGCCATTAATCTCAGTTACACAGGTGGCAGAAAGCTTACCCGAGAAATAACCGCTGTTAAATATTCCAGGTACACGAAATACCTGTTTACCCTCAAGGAGGTCAATATTATGATCCAGATCATCATAAAAATCACCAAGATGAAAGATTATTTGTGCTTCCTGCTCACGTTCGAGTACCTGCCTTAAGAGCTTCTGATTACCATGAGTATCAGAAATCACTAATACTTTAACCATAAAATCTGAATAAGCCCTATTTATTCTTTCTTTTCATTGAGGTTGGTGCAGAGATACCCATCAATTCAAGAGAGATTGCCAGAACATTTTTTATTGCCGATATCAGAAAGAGCCGGCAGCTTGACAGATCCTTGTAACGAGGATTAATTATCGTATAAGCTGCATAGTATTTATGAAACATGCCAGCTAGCTCAAGTGTGAAAGTTGCCAGTCTGTGAGGTTCACGCTTATCAGTTATCTGATTTAATATTTCCGGGAAAGAAAGCATCTTCTTAATCAACCTGATTTCTTCAACTTTATCCAGCTTCTTGAGTTGTTTCAAATCAAAATTATCGAGATGTATTTTCTCTTTCTTTGCTTTTTTTATCATTGAACATATCCGGGCATGTGCATACTGAATATAAAAAACGGGATTTTCGTTAGTTGTCTTTTTTGCTAAAGCCAGATCAAAATTCAGGTGTGAGTTTGGACGCCGGTCCAGGAAGAAATAGCGGGTAGCATCTTTTCCAGCTTCATCAATCAGCTCATCCATAGTAACAATTTTACCGGCTCTTTTAGACATCTTCACCAATTCACCATCAGAAAACAGGTTAATGTGCTGCAGAAAGACAACTTCTAATTTATTCTGATCATAACTGAGAGCTTCCAGCGCTGCCTTTAAACGGGGAACATAACCATGATGATCCGGTCCCAAAACGTCAATTATAATATCAAATCCCCTTTGATACTTGGTTAAATGATATGCTATATCTGGTACTATATAGGTAATTGTACCATCTGCTCGCATTAGTACTCGATCTTTCTCATCGCCAAATCTGGTTGATTCGAACCAGATGGCATCATCCTTTTCAAAGGTGACATTTGCTTCCGAGAGATAGCTGAGTACTTCTTCTATAGAACCTTCCTGACGAAGCTTTTTCTCACTCATCCAGTTTTCAAAATCTACTCCGAATTTTTCTAAACTCACTACCTGCATACGATGAATTTCCTCCAGGGCATAGTCTTTCATTCTATCCAGCCGGTCTTTCTCGGAATAATGCAATAGCTTGGAACCTTCAATAGAATTGAGTTTTGCTGCTATATCTTTGATATATTCACCATTATAAGCTTCTGGTGGAAAATCGGTGATCACCTCACCATGCAGTTCGCGGTAGCGAAGTTCCACAGATTCTGCCAGAATATCCACCTGGTTACCTGCATCATTCACGTAGAATTCTCTAAATGGTTCAAATCCCACATATTTAAATATTCTATAAAGACTATCGCCATAGGCAGATGCCCGGGCTGAAACCACATTCAGAGGTCCAGTAGGATTAGCCGAAACAAATTCCAGGATTACTTTCTGCTTTCTACCATAATTACTAGCTCCATAATCATTGAACATGATCATGGGCATCATGTGATGATATACATAGTTGCTCAGAGTGAAATTTATAAACCCAGCCCCAGCCAGCGAAACAGACTTATAGTCTCTTTTTTTCTCAAGTTCGGCAACTAATTTCTTTGCCAGGTTCACAGGTTTTATGCGGTTCATTTTGCTGCAGACCATGGCAATATTAGTGGAAAAGTCACCATGTTCAAGGCTTTTCGGCACTTCTACTGAATAATTGTTGCGATACTTATATCCGAGGTTTTCCATAACCTGCGCAATATCACTGCGAATTTTAGCTTTAAGCATTTTGCTCTCCTCTAATTTTCTTCTACCTGCTCAGTATCCAAAGTCTGCTGTTTTCTTACCCGATCAGAGACTTCCCACAATTCCTCTAAATCATAATATTCTCGTGTATCACGATCAAAAACATGAATCACTACGTTCACTAAGTCAATTAATATCCAGGTGCCATTTTCCATACCTTCTTTACCAAGAACATAAACTGAATTTTCTTTTGCTTTCTCCAGAATATTCTGGGCAATTGCCCGGTTATGCAAATCACCAGACCCTTCACAGACCATGATCATATCTGTGTAATCGCTTCTATTTCTTACATCATATACTTTGATTCTATCAGCTTTCTTCTCTTCTGCCCAAAAAGTGATTTTCTCTACCAGTTCTTCCAATTTAATTTCCATAATACCTCTAATATTTTTTTAAAAATAAAGCACGTAATCTTTTCCTAATATCAACTCAAATTCAGCTTTAGCATTAGCTTTCACTGCTTTGGTGACTTTTTTTATCCCTGTCTTCTCTTGAAGATAATGCAACTTATATTCCTGCTCTTTATCAAGCTCCTGCCTGATTACCAGCATTGTTTCTTCATAAACACAACTCTGATTGGAAATATTTTCCCAATCTACAACTGTTATGTTATTACAAAGTAATGACTGAGATACGCTTTGAGCCAATCCGCTCACGCCACAGCCATTTCTGACCAGGATTTTTATATTCGGCGTATTTTCTACCTCATTCACCTCGATCTCACTATTTCCAGGAAAGAGAATATAGATCAGCACAATGATCAAAGCAATTGCGAAGCAAATAGAAATAGCTGCTACGCTTTTTCTGCTTTTCTCTTTTTTCCCTTTAGACAAATTTTTTTCAGACATGGAGCTTGTCAAATAGTTCTTTTAAACGATGGTAAACATTCTCAAACTTCTCAGGTATCACACGGGTGGCTGCAATAGAAGTCATAAAATTTACATCTCCAGACCAGCGGGGTACAATATGCACATGAATATGCTCATCAATTCCTGCTCCGGCTGCTTTACCGATATTCATGCCAATATTTATTCCCTGCGGTTTATAGTTTTCTTCAATGATCTTCACGGTGCATTGCACCAGCTCAAAAAGATCATTTCTTTCTGCATCACTCAACGAGATAATGCTGTTTGTATGACGATTGGGAACCACCATCAGGTGCCCGTTATTATAGGGATACATATTCATGATCACAAAAGATAATTTTCCCCGAAAGAGGATCAGGTGTTTTTCGTCGTTCTTTTCTGATTCCTCAAGGCAGAATATGCACCCCTCTTCTTTAGGCGAGTTTATATAATCAAGCCGCCAGGGTGAATAAAGAATATCATTCATTATTATCTCTCTTTTCTAATCTTATCAATTCCCGTTCCAGTTCTTTGAGCTGTTCAGGAGAATTCACACCGGTTGCTTCCACATTATCAGCTAAGATCAGTGTGGAAATGTGCCTGCCCTGTTTAGCAAGGATTTCCAGAGTGTCTGTCAGATAATATTCGTTCTGGCTGTTATTATTTTTCAATTGGGATACGCTTTCCAGCAAGTCCTGAGAATTATAGCAATATATCCCGGTATTGATTTCTTTGATCTCGCGTTCCACCTCAGTAGCATCTTTATGTTCCACTATCTTTTCAAAAGCGCCATTCGCATCACGCACAATTCTGCCATATTGCAGAGGGTCTTCCATTACTGCAGTTAAAACGGTACAGGCAGAATTTTCTGCCAGATGAATTGCATACATCTTTTTCAGAGTTGCTGAGGTCAATAGCGGTACATCTCCATAGAGGATAAATACAACACCTTCAAAATCTTCTATCTGATCTCTACAGACCATAATAGCATGACCTGTTCCATTTTGGGGATCCTGAACAGCAAAGCGGATGCTTGAATCTGGCGGGATCACTGATTGCACTATTTCCTTTTTATAGCCGATGACTACAATAATTCGTTCACTATCCACCTGCCGGGCGGTAGTGATCACGCGGTTGATCATAGGCTCTCCGGCAATCTCAAATACTACTTTTGGTAAATCACTGCGCATTCTTGTGCCTTTACCGGCTGCCAGAATAATTGTTGCTGTCTTCATCATTTTCATCTCTCTTCCAGATTATTATAGATTTCCTGCATACTGAGTCCCAATACGGGATGAACCATTTCAGGCTCAAGCTCCAGCATAGATTGCAGAATAAATTCACGTTTATGAAGGTCTGCATGAGGAATCTGCAGTTCAGCAGTTTGCAGCACTATATCTTCATAAAATAAAATATCAATATCCATTGTTCGCTCTCCCCATTTCACAGTTCGAACCCGCCCAAGTAATTCTTCAATCCGGTTACATTCTTTCAGGAGTTGCTCTGCTGGAAGTTCTGTCTCTATTATAACAACCTGATTAAGAAAATCTGCCTGGTCAGTTAATCCGTAGGCAGCTGTTTCCAGCACTTTGCTTTGCCGGATCAGACGCATATCTTTATGGGAGGATAACAGTTCTACTGCTGTGCACATATACTGCTCTCTATCTCCCATATTGCTACCCAGACCTAAATAAGCTTTCATCTCTGGCGGCTCATGATCACTTCAGCAGAATCCAGAGAACCATTTATAGAAACCGAGGGTTTTTTTATCCTGATTTCTGCCCTGATTATTTCTGTAAAACTGCGCATCACTTCTTCTAATACATGGTTGGCACAATTCTCCATCAGATGATAGGAATGCTTTTCCATTGTCTCTTTGATAAGATCAAATACCAGCGTATAATCTATAGTATCTTCTATATGACGGATATTGTTGTCATGTTCACCGGCAGTTTCCAGCTCAAAATCCACTATAAAACGCTGACCCAGTTTACGCTCCTCAGGATGAGTGCCATGGTAACCAAAAAACACCATCTTATTGAGTCGTATCTTCATCACTACTCTCCTGTAGATATTGCTCTTCTGATATTTTCTCCACGATCTCAAATCGCAGTTTACGAATCCATTTCTTATCTAAAAAATAGATGATAACTCCACTTACGCCTAAGGATAATATGGACCCGAGTATCGATAGGTTCTCTGACCCGCCTGCTGGATACTTTATTGCCAGATATACAAAGATCATTATCACTACCGGCATGAGAAATATGATTATAGATGACATGATCCGGAGAGCAGGTGCTATAAATATTTTCACTTTATCACCAGCCTGCAGGTCCATATCACTTTCTATCCAGTGACTGGCAAGATTATCGCCTGCCTGGCAGATTCCGTGTACAGCACAACTGGTACAACTTTCTGAGCCTGGTAATTTCACCAGCACTTTTCCGTCTTTCACTTCCTGCACGATTGCAATATCTTCTATTATGTCCATTATTCCTTATCCATCCTCTCGATTATCCCAGTAGTTGAGTAACCCTGATAATAATGCAGACTCAGCACCTTACCGCCATTTGCGATCACGATTTCGCTGCCAACTATCTGATCAATTTCCCAGTCTCCACCTTTTACCAGAATATCAGGTTTAAGTGTTTTAATCAGATTATAGGGTGTATCTTCGGTAAATATCACCACATAATCAATATCAGCCAGGGCAGATAATACTATTGCCCGGTCTATTTCACGGTTTACTGGTCGGTTTGATCCCTTCAGTCTTTTCACGCTGTCATCATTATTAAGCCCTATGATCAATACATCTCCCAGTTCCCGCGCAGAATGTAAATATTGCACATGTCCCCGATGTAGAATATCAAAGCAGCCATTAGTAAATACCACTGTCTTAGCCTGCTCAGCAAGTTCTGCCCGGATGGCGGTCATTTCTCCCCAGGTTTTTAATTTATTCATTATCATCTTTGAAACTCAAAATTCCAGACTTTATATTCGATAGATTTAGCTATTTCCTGATCAAGTTCCACCGGATAATCTCCGGTAAAACAGGCAAAGCAGTGATTCTCAGGATCAGGAACCACTCTCCGTATCATTTCAAGGTCCATATACATCAGTGAATCTACTCCCAGATATTCCACTATTTCCTGATGATCTTTCTGATGAGCTATCAGTTCACTCTGGGTAGGAGTATCTATCCCATAAAAACAGGAATATCTCACCGGGGGTGAGCCTATCCGCAAATGTATTTCACTCGCTCCCTTACTGCGCACCAGCTTGACTATTTTCCGCAGGGTAGTGCCACGCACAATAGAATCATCCACTAAGACCACTATCTTATCCTGGAAAAAATTCGGTAGCGGGTTAAATTTCTGATACACGCTCTCATCCCGGATCGTCTGGTCAGGTTTGATAAATGTTCTGCCCACATAATGATTTCTGATCAAGCCCATTTCATAGGGAATTTTCTTACGCTCTGCATAACCCAGAGCAATAAAATTTGCTGAATCCGGTACAGGAACTACCACATCCGGAATCACTTTATCGCAGTCTGCCAGTTCTTCGCCAATTCTTTTTCTCACTTCATACACGTTTTGTCCAAATTCAAAACTGTCCGGTCTGGAAAAATATATATGTTCAAAAATACAATGATGAGCATTACCATTAGCCCGGTATTCCCTGGCATCATTCTCATATACTTCCATTCCTTTATCACTGAGCCGGATGATCTCTGCCGGCTTCACTTCGCGTTTCCATTCCACACCCAGCAGATCAAGAGCACAACTCTCACTGGCTGCCACATAGGAATCGTCTTTCAATCTGGCAATGCTCAAAGGCCGAATACCATTCGGATCACGGAATATATACATCTCTTTCTGCATCATAAATACTGTGGAATAGGCACCCTTGATCGCATGCATGAGATCCCGGATGGCTGCTACTATTGTCTGCTTTTCATAAACCAGTTTATATACTATATAGCGGATAATCAATTCTCCATCATTATAGCTGTGAAAAAATACACCTTTATTTTCCAGAAATGCTCGCAATTCATTATAATTGGTGATATCTCCATTACTGGCTAATGAAAACACCGGACCATATAAAGTTTCCACCAGATGAGGCTGAGAATTATACTCACTGGAATTGCCGCAGGTAGGATAGCGGACATGACCAATTGCAATATTACCCTGTAAGCCTTCCATCACTTCCGGCGTAAATACGTCTTTCACCAGACCCATTTTCTTGTGCAGCTTGATATATGACCCATTAGATACTGCCAGTCCGCAGCTTTCCTGTCCCCGGTGCTGTTCGGCAAATAAACCTAATGTCGCCAGTTCTGCAGCTTTTTTATTACCAAATACTCCTACAATTCCGCACATAATCCCTTCTATTTCTTTTTATTAAAAGATATCTTATTCTCTGTGCCGCTCATCAATCTGCCAATATTGGCTTTATGACGGATAATGATAAATCCTGCCACTAAGGTAACTACTCCCAGATATTGCCATTCGGAAAAACCGCTCAATATATTGCTTACAAGCACATAGCCGAATAAAAATAGAGCGGCAGCTATTGATCCCAGAGATACAAATTTACTGACAGCTACTATAACGATAAAAATTACTAAAGCCAAAAGACATGCTTCCGGTAATAAATTTATGAATACTCCCGCTGAGGTTGCTACTCCCTTGCCGCCTTTAAATTTTAAAAACATCGTGAAAATATGACCGGCTATTGCCACTAAAGCAATTAGTACAAAATACCCTTCATTCACTCCGGGCATCAGTATTCTGGCTATCTGTACAGCTGCAAAGCCTTTTCCCATATCCAGAAGCAGTGTGATCACCCCGGTTTTGGTGCCTAATACCCGCAGAGCATTAGTAGCTCCCACATTACCGCTGCCATACTGGCGAATATCTATGCCCCTCAGCTTGCCAAATAGATAGCTGAACGGGATACTGCCCAGTATATAGGCAGATATCAGGGAAATTATAAAGTTAAGCCAGTTCATAGTTTCTGGGGCTCCTCTTCGCCTTTTCTACCGCGAATATGCACCCGGAAGGACACGCCTTCCAATGGAAATCTTTCCCGCAGACGATTGATGATAAAACGGTTATAATGCTTGGTTATCAGTTTAGGATTATTGCAGAAGAATACAAAAGTGGGCGGATTAGTCTCTGTCTGAGTACAATAATAAATTTTAGAATGCAATCCTGAAGAGTGAGAAGGTGGAAAAGTCGCCACAATATCTGCCAGAAATTTGTTTAATTCCGAGGTAGGTATTCTTCTCTTGCTGGCTGCCTTCACTTCCACTACTTTTCTGAGAACATTGCTCACACGTTGCCCGGTGAGAGCAGATATAAACATAACCGGGGCATAACTTATAAAAGGCAGTTCATCTTTGATCTTCTGGATAAATTCACCGGTTGATTTATTATCCTTTTTCACTAAATCCCATTTGTTCACCAGTATTAGAATATCCCGATGATGACGCTGGGCAAAAGAAGCTATCTTCTGATCCTGAGTGGCTATTTCTTTCTCGGCATCAAGCATCAGTATCACCATATTACTCTGATGGATTGCCTCAATTGTCCGCATGGAGCTAAAATATTCCGCTCCATATTTCACTTTAACTTTTTTTCGTAATCCTGCTGTATCCACTATCGTTATCTCTTCACCAAAATACTTCACCTTGGAATCTATACTATCTCGTGTAGTTCCCGGAATATCGGTGACAATATTGATATCTTTACCGTATATCTTATTCACCAGTGATGATTTCCCTACGTTTGGTCTTCCTACAATGGCTATTTTTATCTTATCACGGTCATATGATAAATCACCATCCCGAACGGGATTTACCAGTTTTATCAACTCATCAAGCAGATTGCCGCAATTCCTGCCGTGCACAGCTGCCACCGGAAATGCTTCCCCCAGACCCAGTTGCAGAAAATCATATATCTCAAACATATCTTTCTCTGAATCAACTTTATTTACTACCAGTAGGACCCGATCACGTACGGGACTTAGAAGATGGGATATTTCAATATCAAAATCTGTCGCTCCGGTCTTGGCATCAACCATAAAAAGGATCACGTCTGCCTCTGATATCGCAGCTTCTGCCTGATACCTGATCGCCTGGTTCATGGTATCTTCCGATCTCGGTATTATACCACCGGTATCCACCAGTGTGAAATATATCCCGCTCCATTCCGCATCCTGATATTTCCTGTCCCGGGTGATGCCCTCTTCAAAATCTACTATGGCACTGCGTTTTTTGCAGATGCGATTAAATAAGGTCGATTTACCTACATTAGGACGACCAACTATCGCTACAATACTTTTTCTCATTTTTTCTGTTTTCCTGTTCTCTTAACTTCACTTTATTCTAATAAATCCTTTACTACCAGACACTTTCATTTGTAAACATAAATTTTTACTTTCCACGTAATGTCAAATAGATTAAATATGAATACTGACATCTTCTTGAAATTTATTGCAGTCGAGAAATTATATAAATTCTTAAAAAACACTCTTGTTACCTGCCAAATCTATTTGAGGGAATTAAGATGTACGAACGATATGCAATCACTTCAGTGACTTCTAACAATAAAACAATCATTTACTTCACAGAATTAATATCAGTTAGAATAATAATTCTAAGCCAGGAACAAAGAATTCCATATATATTGATATATAATCAGGAACATCTTCCAAAAAATTAAAATTTTCTATATTTTCTCCGCTCAATTTGATATCCAGGTTCATTTGATTGCAGACTGTTATATTTTTTGTCAGATGTATTTTGTTGCCGCAGCCGAATGAAAGGCAATAATTACTGCCCCAGTTCTCATCAACAAATTCATCCTTTCTTTCATGAAACCGGTATTGTAATATTCCCAGATCAAAATATATGCCTTTCTCAGAAGTATGAAATCTTGTCTTAATACCTGCAAATATAATTTTATCGTAATGAAACTTATACCGGTTATCATTGCAGTCCAGATAATTAAAGGCTAAAAGAAATCCCAGATTCTCTACCCGTATCCCTGCCACACCTCGATAGGAATTCCTCCGGTGGGTTTGTGAATATACCTTTCTCAGGTAATTGTCCAGTAAATTGAATTGCATCACTAGTGCGCGTCCACTATCTCTGATAGTCTGCTTACTTTTAAATTCCGGATAGTAATTGTCTATTACCCAACTGGTTATTGAGTCACTTCCTTCCGGCTTATAGTCCCTGTTTTTGAAATCACCGGCATAAAGACAAAAATGCAGATTTATATATGTAGCACTGAAGTTATAATTTAGGGCTAGGTTTATTCCATATCCAAAATAATTGTTTATTCCTCTTACCATATTCACTTCCAGAGGTATTCCTAAAGTGTGATGTTTGCTATTGTCTGCCTGAGATGGATAATAAATATAACTTAGTCCGGTTGAATAGGCAATAAATCTTTTAAAAGCACAATTATAATGGATTGGCTTGCCTAATAACCATGATATTTCCAGCGCCGGTGGAAGATGACGATCATCTTCATCATCCATGTCGCCCAGAGCAAATATACGATAACCCGTATATGTACTGTCTGTGACATTGGCAAGATATAATTGATAACCATAGCCAATGCCGGCTCCCGCTATTGAATTACCCCAAAATCCGGTAGCAGGAAAATCATCACAAAACAATTCTGTAGTAAGCATCAATAATAAAATCAATAAAATTATCCTTAATTTCATCCACTCTTCCTCATAAGATCATATTATGTATAAAATATTGTATTGTATAAATATCTGTCAATCAGTTTATCTTAATTAAAACAATTTCTGCAGCTAAGTCATACGTGCACGGCTGGGTATTTTCAGGGGCGCAGATGACGACCATTATCAGCAGATTCCAGCATGATATATTTCTCAGATTGAAATTTGGAATAGATTAGTTGATTGGTCGTAGTTCTCGCCCCACTTTCGGAGTACCGCCAGCGGTGCA
>JAIPGP010000058.1 GCA_021735645.1 Candidatus Cloacimonadota bacterium | reverse complement strand
CAAGTTTCTGGCACAGAATAAGATAGAAAATGATAATAAATATAAAAAATATTCACTGATCATTTTCTAACTTCTCTGTACTCATCCCGATAGATCGGGATTAGCACTCTATGCAAAAGCCTACTGCATAAAATGGGTTAAAACAATTTCTGCAGCTAAGTCATACGTGCACCGCTGGGTATTTTCAGGGGCGTAGATGACGACCATTATCAGCAGATTCCAGCATGATATATTTCTCAGAGAGAAATTTGGAATAGATTAGTTGATTGGTCGTAGTTCTCGCCCTACTTTCGGAGTACCGCCAGCGGTGCAAGTCCTACTTAACTGGTCAATTATCATTAAAATTCCTGCTATGAAAAAAAAACAGGGGGATGCCAGAATTTCTTTTAGCAACCCTCTAACCAGAAAAGTCTGTTTAACATAACGCTCCCCCATCTAACAAATTACGCTTCAAAATATCAATAATATTGCGAGCTTTCACCCAACTCCCTGATCATGACTTCAGTAACCTCTATCTTACCTATAGAACGCAATGATCTTCTCTTTTCAATAGCTTCTTTTACTGTCAATCTTCGCCTCCCCAGCAAGGCTCATTCACTTCCCTGCACTAAATCCTGAAATCGCTTATCCTTTTCTATATAATGCTTCACAAATGAACAGGTAGGAATAATCTTAAATTCGTTTTCCCGGGCATATTCCAAAGCTGCATAAACTACCCGTGATGCCAGTCCCTGTATTCGCAAGGCTCGCGGTACATAAGTATGGTAATATTCAAGCACCTTATCACTGATCTTGCGATAGTCCATCAAGGCACGTTTACCCTCATATTCCAGATAAAACTGGCTACTCTCTATATCATGTATTACTTCAATCCGCATTTGCTCTCCTTTTTTTTGAACACATTTCCCTTTTAATATGTTTCCCGTCACCTGTTAAAAATTTTCATTTATATATAATATAAATAAATTCACTCCTTAGCAAAACTATATCCCTGTGATCTGCCATATTTCTCTTTTCCACAGAATTCTACAACTCGAAATTTAATCAATATCAGCTTAAACATATTCTCAGATGATATACTTACATCGTTCGTCTTGTAATTATACTTTTTTATTCTCATAACCGCTTTTAATTGAGACTAAGACAGCTTTATCACGTTTAATGTCTGATATATATTGTTTTACGGACTCTCACTAACCCAAGGTCCTACCCGGTACCTTTAGAGTGGCTTCCCTGTGGCTTTTTAACCGATATTTTTACTTATAGACTCAACATATAACAACTGTTTAGCAACCGTAATCATGTTTTGTCTCAATTTCACAGAGGCGGAACATGGTATCCAGAGCATCCTGGTCTGGGTTTAGATTATACAGAGAAGTAAGTAGAAATATAGTGAAAAGAATTAGTCAGCCCCAAAAATCGGCACCATTTTAGACTGATCACTCAAAGAACTTAAGCAGATTAATTTTCAACATAAAGTCAGATACTTCCATAACATCCTGGAGATTGCTTCCAGGATATTCGGCATAATTATATTGAAACTGAACAAAATCATAGTATCTAAAATTCATGCCAAACCCCGATGTCTTTCCATCAATCTCATCTTTCCTGTTTTCATAACTCCCCCACCGGAAAGATATCAAGTCAAGTAGTGTGAGCTCTATTCCATCTCCTGATGCCCAATACTCTTCCACAACATGAGAATTTCCCACGTTGTATTTAACTGAGAGCAGATCCTTACAGAAAAAAGATAAACCAGTTACTAATCCCGAACCTGCAATACCTTCTATACTTTCTACTCCTATTCCCAGCTTGATAGCTGCTGATGTTTCTCTACTGTAATACAGGGGAACATAATTTTCATGAAAATGCATATTGGTTTTTGATAGATTACGATAATATTTACTAACTACTAAATCAGTATTTATATAACCAAAATTAGTGTTATTACTTTCATTCAAAGGACTTAATCTGAATATTATTCCCAAACCGTCGGTGTGAGCTTTCATTTTTATACTCGATAACTCTACTTCCTGATATCCTGCATATTTTGAGGTAATAAAATTATAATTATACCCAATCGATAAGTCAGTATATGATCTAAGCAGATTAAATTCCTCCTGATTCTGCAATGCTCCATAAAATTCCAGTAAATTCACTCCCAAAGCAAATCCCGATGATGATTCCCAGGTGTCATCCTGACCAATATAGACTGCGTCTTCATTATACACATCCTGCATCCCATAATCAAAAGTGCTGCCAAATTGTAAATTATGATTTAGCATAGGAACCATCAAGCCAATTCCTTTCCAGCCTAAGGTAAGATAAGAATTGTCAAAATAAATATCATCGTAATCATTTTCAAGATAGTCGTCATGTGAATAACCCATGCTTAATCCTTCATAATATCCCAGCTTAGCCGGATTGCTCCACACATCCAATGGATTTTGATTCCAGATATCTGCTCCACCACCCGTTATACCTAAAGCCTTACCTGTTGTAGAAGGATTGATCAGTGTGAAGTTGCAGGCATAAATTTTGGGGAAAGGATCATAATGTTCTTGAGCAAAAATATTGATACTGCCAAACAGTAGCAATATTATCATTAACTTTTTCATAAAATTCCCTCAATGATTTTCTTTTTACAAGCAATCTGATCATATTATTTGTGTCAAAACAAATAGAATAAACCAACTTTCCACATCTAACTAATCACCTGTTAAATAATTTCTGAATCCCAGACCAGGATGTCTGGATATAATCCGGTCCACTGCGTCCACTATGTCCATTTCTTGAGATTGGAGATATACGTGGTAAGAAGAGAGTCTGGGCGAGGGTTAATTAGTGCTTTTTTTTATCTTTCCGCTTATAATTTAACACTTATTAGCGAAAAAGTTTGACATTAAAAGCAGCTAAGTGTGAAATATAAAAGGGATAGAAATATGATAATCAGGAACGGATTTATTGCTTTGCCTGGTGAAGACAAGCTGATAAAGAAGTCTATCATTGTGAAAGATGGTAAGATTGTGGAGTTTTGTGATTCGCCGGCATTTGCTGAGAATATTATTGAGGCTGAAGGTCTCTATGTGCTGCCAGGCGTTATAGATGCGCATGTGCATTTCAATACTCCCGGGTTTGAATTGCGGGAAGATTTTTATCATGGCAGCTGTTTTGCTGCCAGCGGAGGGGTTACTACTGTTATCGATATGCCCTGCACCAGTCTGCCTCCCGTAACCAGTCTGGCAAACTTGAAACATAAACTTTCTATCGTGAAAAAACAGTCTGTGGTGGATTATGCTTTTTATGGTGGAGTGAATGGCTATGATCTGGAAAATTTCAGGTCAAACATGCGGGAGCTGGCTCCTTATGTGGCAGGATTTAAATGTTATCTGAACTCGGGTATGGAGAGCTTTGGCAGCGTGAGTTATGAGGAGTTGGAAGAGATACTAAAAATGAGCGGGGAATTAGGACTTCCGATCTTGCTGCATGCAGAGGATAAGGCTTTTATAGATGAAGCTGAAGCCAGGGAACGCAAAAAAGGTGCTGGGGCAGCAAATTATTATCGTTCCCGACCGGCACTTGCCGAGATAATAGCAGTGCGTAAGGCAGTAAAGCTGGCACAAAAGACTGGTGGAGATTTGCATATTGTTCATATCAGCACCAGCGATGGAGCTTTGTCGGCACGAAGAAACGGAGCCAGTGTGGAAACCTGTCCTCATTATCTGGCTTTTTCATTAGTAGATTTTGGCAGACAGGGAAGCGTATTAAAGGTAGCTCCGTGTATCAAGCTGGGCAAGCGTGAGAAATTATGGAAGCTGGTTACCGATGACGTGATCGGTTTTGTGACTTCCGATCATGCTGCCAGCCGTCGCGAGGATAAAGAGACAGGCTCGATCTGGACAGATTATGGGGGTATTGCGGGGAGTGGTCTGCTCCTGCCATATATGTATTCTGAGGGTTATGTAAAGAAACGGATAGGATTAAGGAAGCTGGTGGAACTTGTGTGTGAGAAGCCGGCAGAACGATATGGTCTGGCAGATAGAAAGGGGAAAATCGCCGTCGGTATGGATGCAGATTTTGTCATCATTGATCCCAGTGCAGAATTGAAGGTTCACGGA
The DNA here is from genome assembly GCA_021735645.1 of Candidatus Cloacimonadota bacterium. GTDB lineage: Bacteria > Cloacimonadota > Cloacimonadia > Cloacimonadales > TCS61 > Stygibacter. The sequence continues at coordinate 20,633 of JAIPGP010000058.1, read as the reverse complement.
GCAGATTTTCTATCAAAGGGGAAAATGACACCCTTTGAAGACAAAGTTTTTAAGGGTAAAATCATGAAAACCATACTTCGGGGTGAAATTATATATGATGCTGAGAAAGGAATATTGGCATCAGCCGGGAGTGGAGAATTTTTAGGAGATAGCGGAAAAAATGGAGGGAATAATGAATTATCTGATTAAAGGTGGTTATTTGATTCTGCCGGAAGCGGATGGAATTGAGGTAAAGAAACAGGACTTATATGTAGTAGATGGCAAAGTGAGATATAGTGCCGGAGCAGGGAAAATTGACAGGGAAATAAATTGCGAAAACAAGATCATTATGCCAGGACTGGTAAATGGTCATCATCATATCTATTCCACACTGTCTAAGGGGATACCCTGCAAAGTGCCATTTGTAGATTTTCTGGGTAATCTGCAGAATTTGTGGTGGACTCTGGATAGGGCTCTGGATGAGGAAAGTGTGCTGCTATCAACAGTTCTAACAATGGAGGACTGCTTGAAGCAGGGAGTGACCACCGTGTTTGATCATCATATTTCTGCTTCCTATATAAAAGGTTCGCTGGGCAAAATGGCGGAAGTATTTAAGGCTTATGGTGTGCAGGGCGTACTGGCATTTGAGATGAGTGACCGGAATGGAGAAGAAGCCTTTGAGGAGTCACTGGCAGAGAATCTGGATTTTACCAGAAGTCATAAATGGAAATCTGTGCAAGGCATGCTGGGACTTCATGCCTCATTTACGCTGAGTGACAGGAGTATGCAGCAGATAGCAGAAAGTTCGGGAGATATTCCTATTCACATTCACGTATCTGAGGATATTCTGGATATGAAGGAGACTTTGGATAAATATAATCTATTTATCGTTGACCGTCTGCATGATTTTGGCTTATTAAGAGCTAACTCGCTGCTGGTGCATTGCAGCAACCTGATAAAATCAGACTGGAAGAAACTGCAGGATTATAAAGTGTGGATCGTTCAAGCAGTGGATTCTAATCAGAATAACGGCTTAAATGTGGCAAATATCCATGATCTCACCCTGAGAGGAATCCGGGCAACCGTGGGCACGGACGGGATGAGTTCAAATATTATGAAATCATATAAGAATTCCTATATTTTCTGCAAATATTTGAATAGCAGTGCAGATATTGGCTATCCTGAAATGAGCGGATTACTGGAGAATTCTTATGCCCTGAAAGCGGCTTATGGATATGATCTGGGTTTGCGGGAAAATGACAATGCAGATCTGGCAGTATTTGATTATGAGCCAATGACGGCATTTGACGAGGATAGTTTTCTGGGGCATTTTATCTTTGGGATCACGGAATCAAGAGCACAGTATGTGCTGAAGGGCAGTGAACTGCTTCTGGATAACTATCAGGTGACCAAAAACCCGTATGCAGAGTTAAAAAGCAGTCAGCTGGAAATATCAAAGCGATTATTTAAGAGATTTATAGAACTGAAGGAGAATAACTAATGGATAGTGTGATGAAGCCAGTAGCATTTTTGGATTTATTAAATTGGATGAGTAGTGAATATGATGAACAGCGGAGTATATTTGGGATAAGTGATTCCAGCTTCTTTCGCAAGCGGGATAAACAGAAATATAGCTTAGGCGAGGAAAGTTATGAAACCTTACTGGGACCAGCAGCGGGACCGCATACGCAATGTACCCAGAATATCATAGCAGCATATTTAAGTGGTTCACGATTTTTCGAGCTGAAAACAGTGCAGATCATGGACAGCCTTGATATTGAGAAACCTTGCATTGAAGCCGAATATGAAGGATATAATACTGAATGGAGCACTGAACTCAGCGTGGAAGAAGCCTATCAGGAATATGTGAAAGCCTGGGTAGTGATGCACTTTTTGAAGGAATATCTGGAACTTTCGGAAGCAGCGGGAAGTGGTTTTATCTTTAATATGAGTGTAGGATATGATCTGAAAGGAATTAAATCTAAAAAGATAGATGATTTTATTAATAATTTGATGGATGCCAGCAGTGAGCCGTTTTATAATAAATGCGTGCAGGAACTGGCAGATTTTGTGAGCAGCAGGATAGGAATGGAGAAATGGCATCATAAAATAATGAAAATACCGGCTAATATTTCTAATTCTATCACACTTTCCACCATGCACGGCTGTCCCCCGGAAGACCAGGAAGCAATCTGCCGGTATCTGCTGGGTGAAAAGAAGCTGCATACCTTTCTGAAACTGAATCCTACCTTGCTGGGCTATGAATATGTGAATGACACTTTGCAGGAACTGGGTTTTGAGTTGGAACTGAAGCAGGAAACCTTTGAGCATGACTTGCAATATAAGGCTGCGGAAGCAATGGTGACTGATTTGCTGGATTATGCCGAAGAACAAGATAGAGTGTTTGGTGTGAAGCTTTCCAATACTTTGCCGGTGGTGAATGTGAAACAGATATTGCCCGGTGAAGAAATGTATATGAGCGGCAGGGCATTGTTTCCTTTAACGATAAATCTGGCAGACAGGCTTTATAAAGATTTTGGGGAAAGACTGCTGATCTCTTATTGTGGCGGAGCAGAATTTGATAATATAAAGCTCATTGCGGAGTGTGGAATCCATCCGATTACTATGGCTACCAACCTGTTAAAACCTGGAGGATACAGTAGAATATCACAATTAAGCGGGTTATTGAAAGATATAATAGTGCCGGAACATATTGAGGCTGAAAAACTGAATGAACTGGCAAAGAATGCCAGTCTGCCAGAATTTGGCTATAGTAAATTCTGCGAAAGCATCAAGCATGAAGAGAAATTGCCTTTGTTTGACTGTGTGACAGCCGGCTGCATGCAGGGCTGTCCCATTCGGCAGGATATACCTGAATATATCAGACTGGTGCTGGCAGGTGAACATGCCCGGGCTCTTGAGGTGATCCACAGTCGAAATGCCCTGCCGCATATTACCGGTTATATCTGTGAACAGCCCTGTCAAACAAAGTGTACGCGAGTGGATTATGAATATCCCCTTTCAATCAGGGATATAAAAAAAGAAGCTGCTGCGGAGGGTTTTGCGGAGTATGTGGCAGGTATAAAAGCAGTGGAGACAAACGGGGCAAAAGTTGCAGTGATCGGTGCTGGACCTGCCGGGCTTTCAGCAGCCTTATATTTACGCAGAAAGGGTATGCGGGTAAGCGTTTATGAAAAAGAAAAATCTGCCGGAGGACTGGTTCGTCAAGTGATACCTGGTTTCAGGTTACCCGAAGAAGCAATTGATAATGATCTGGAATTATTGAAACGCAGCGGAGTAGAGATAATTTATAATTCAGAGAAAGGCGTAGATGAATTGCTGAAAACGGGCAATAAATATGTGATAGTGGCAATAGGTGCCGGAGTGAGCCGGAAACTCGATTTATCGGGAGAAAGCGACAAGGTTGTAGATGCTCTGGAATTTTTGCGGAAGAATAAACTTAATACATTCAAAATGCGGGGAGTGCATAGGATAGTAGTAACGGGTGGGGGCAATTCAGCTATGGATAGTGCCCGGGCAGCAATTAAGAAAGGTGGCGTACGTAACGTGAGCCTGGTTTACAGACGAACTGAGAAAGAGATGCCGGCGGACCGGGAAGAATTTGAAAACGCTCTGAAAGACGGTGTGGAATTTAGAGAATTATTGCAGCCGGTAGCTTATGAACATGGAGAACTGCTCTGCCAGCCCATGCAATTAGGCGAGATTGATGCTTCCGGACGCAGGAGTGTAGTTGCAGGTGAGGAAGAATTAGTTCATATACCGGCAGATCTGGTGATCTCGGCAATTGGTGAAGTGGTGGATGCTGAATATCTGTCGGCAAATAGAATAGAAGCTGGAAATAAATGCTATACCAGCCGGGAAAATGTGTATATTGCGGGAGATGCCAGGCGAGGACCTTCTTCTGTGGTGCAGGCAATGGCTGATGGGCTGGAAGCTGCAGAACAGATTATGAAGAAAGAGCAATTTAAGTTCATTACTCCTAAATCGGGATATTCCTGGCGGGAAATAGAAGGTAAGATTTCCAGACTTCTGCCGGAAAAAGGTAAAATCAAGCTGCCTGAAGCTAATATAGAAAAAGAAGCAGAGCGATGTCTGCAGTGTGATTATCTGTGCAATAAATGCGTGGAAGTGTGTCCTAATCGGGCAAATGTTCCTGTGAGAATAACTTCTAACCGGTTACACGATCATTTTCAAATATTACATTTAGATAAATTATGTAATGAATGCGGGAATTGTGAAACTTTTTGCCCTTATAATGGCAAACCTTATAAGGATAAGTTCACACTTTTTTCTTCTCGGTCGGATTTTAATGAAAGCACTGCAAATGGGGTATATTTCACTGCTGTAAATCGAGGATATTTGCGATTTTATGAAGTGGAAGGTGAATTTTATGATGCTGATGGGTTTATGGTGAAAGACTTAGGTGACAAGGAACTATTTGTTTCGCCAGAATCGGTAGATGTGATCAGGTCAATTAGTAAGAATTATGGATATTTATTAAAGATATAAAGGGACAGGATATGGATTTTAAAGAAATCAGAGACAGGGCTGAGCTATATAGTCAGGAAACTGCAGAATTATTAAGCCGTATGGTGCAGACGAAGTCATATTCGGGTAAAGAAGCAGCTATGGTGCAATTGCTGAAGCAGGAAATGGAAAAGCGGGGATTTGATGAGGTTCGGATTGATGGTTTGGGCAGCATTATTGGCAGGATTGGAAATGGAAAAAGAATGATAGCCTTTGATGCTCATATAGATACAGTGTATCCTGGTGATGAAGCGGACTGGAATTATCCTCCGCATAGCGGTGTGATAGCAGATGATAGAGTGTGGGGGCGTGGCAGTTCTGATCAGTTAGGTGGTATGGCAGCCATGCTCACAGCAGCTAAGATCATTCAGGAGCTGGATTTAAACAAAGAATTTACCATTCTATTTACCGGAACGGTGATGGAAGAAGATTGTGATGGCATTGCCTGGGAACATTTGATTCTGGAAGAAGGAATAAGACCCGAACTGGTAGTGAGTACTGAGCCAACCAGCCTGAATATATATCGCGGTCACCGCGGCAGGATGGAGATTGAAGTGGAAGTGAAAGGGGTATCATGCCATGGCTCGGCACCTGAGCGGGGAGTGAATGCTATCTATAAAATGGCGGGAATTGTGCAGGAATTGGAAAAACTGCCGCCAGAACTTAAAGATGATAAGTTTCTGGGTAAAGGGACAATTACTACTACGATATTTAATTCAAATTCTGCCAGTCAATGCTCTGTTCCTGACCGGGCACGTATCACTCTGGATAGAAGGCTCACGGTGGGAGAAGATAAAGAAAGCTCAGTGGCAGAAGTGCAATCCTGCTGCCTGCGAGCAGGGATCACAGATGCAGATATAAAAGTCCCCTTATATGAAGAAAAAGCCTATACAGGTAAAATATATCCAGTGGAGAAATACTTCCCTACCTGGGTACTTCCGGAAGAATCTCCCTGGCTGAGACAGGCGGAAACTGCCTATACAAAACTGTTTAATAAAAAACCATTGATAGATAAATGGACTTTCAGTACGAATTGCGTATTTATTATGGGCAAACATCCGGAAATCAAATGTATGGGACTGGGTCCCGGAGACGAAAAAGAAGCTCACGCTGTAAATGAAAGCACCAGGATCAGCGATCTATGGCAGGCAGCAGCTTTTTATGCCGGTCTGGTAGCAGAAATTAACCAAGGAAAAGAGCAATGAAAAAAATACTGGAAAAAATTATCAAATTGCAGGAATTAAATACTGAGATGTATGGTAAAGATTTCCTGCTGACCTGGGAAAAATCTCTTGAGGAGATCGAGTCAACGGTTTTAACTGCGGAAATATTGAAGCTGATGCATGATAATAATATCTCTGCTCGAATATTCGAGACTGGGCTGGCAGTATCAAACTTTCGGGATAATTCCACCCGGACACGCTTCAGTTTTGCTTCCGCAGCAAATCTGCTGGGACTGGCAGTGCAGGATCTGGAAGAGAGCAAATCTCAGATAGCACATGGTGAAACGGTACGTGAAACTGCTAATATGATCTCCTTTCTCACAGAAGTGATAGGCATCAGGGATGATATGTATCCCGGGCTGGGAGACAGTTATCAGCGGGAGATCATCACCGCTGTGCATTATGGCTATAATAACGGCATTTTAGCAAAGCAGCCGGTAGTAGTCAATCTGCAAAGCGACCTGGATCATCCCACTCAAACTCTGGCAGATTTGGCAAAAATGATAGATTACTTTGGCGGGATAGAAAGCTTGAAAAATAAAAAAATGGCTGTTACCTGGGCATATTCACCCAGCTATGGCAAACCGCTATCTGTGCCGCAGGGCTTGATAGGTTTGATGAGCCGGCTGGGTATGCAGATTTCTCTGGCATATCCTGAAGGTTATGAATTACTGCCGGAGATTGAAGAAATGGCAGCTAAAAATGCCGAAGAATCAGGGGGAAGTTTTGAAATATGCCATGATATGGCACAGGCATTCGCCGGTGCTGATATTGTGTATCCCAAGTCCTGGGCTCCTTTACAGATCATGCGAACCAGAACGGAGCTGATGCAGCAAAAGGATTTTGACGGATTAGACGAACTGGAAAAGAAATGCCTTTTGCAGAATGCTCAGCATACAAACTGGGAATGTGATCAGCAGAAAATGGCACTTACCCGTGAAGGAGAAGCACTGTATATGCACTGTCTGCCCGCAGACATAACGGGAGTAAGTTGTGTTAAGGGAGAAGTTTCAGCGAAAGTATTTGAAAAATATATGGTGGATACATATCAGCAGGCAGGTTATAAACCATATGTGATCGCTGCCATGATCTTGCTGGCAAAAACGCAGCAGCCGGCAGCAACGCTTAAAGCTCTTCAGCAAAATGGCAACCTGCGTCAGAAATATTAAATAATAAGCGAGGATAAAATGAAGAAAAACAAAGAAGCAGTATTAAAAAACACTATTCAAAGATGTATTGAGAAGAATATTATCATTCCCACCTATGCTCAAATGCGTGATCCTGAGCTGGTGCCGGATGCCATAAAAGAAGAATTAAAGCATATCGGCTTATGGGACTTGCATCCTTATAACCTTTTCAGACTCACCTGGAAAAATGAACCTGTAGAAAAAGGTGGAGGATTTGGCAAAGTTAATTATGTGGAACTGCCACCTGAATTGACGGGTGTGAAAGCCAGAATCGTGGTGTTAATTGGTAAATATTTCCCGACTGGCTCACATAAAGTGGGAGCTACTTTTGGACCGCTGGTAGAAAAGCTGGTTTCGGGAGACTTTGATCCCACAACCCAGAAAGCTCTGTGGCCCTCTACCGGCAACTACTGTCGCGGTGGAGCTTATGATTCTTATCTGCTGGGCTGTCAATCCATTGCGGTACTGCCGGAAGAGATGAGTCAGGAACGCTTTGACTGGCTGCATAAGGTGGGAGCAGAAGTATTTGCCACTCCCGGCTGCGAAAGCAATGTGAAGGAAATTTATGATAAAGCAAAAGAACTTTGCCATGCCCGGGGTGATGAAATAGTCAATCTGAACCAGTTCAGCGAAATCGGCAATCCGCTTTGGCACTACGCAGTCACGGGACCAGCCATGGAAGAAGTATTTAATGAGGTAAAAACCGAGAAAAGCAGGTTCAGTTCCGTATTTCTCACCCAGGGTTCCGGCGGGACATTGGGCTCAGCAGAATATCTGCGGCAGAAATATCCGAAAGTGATAGTGGGAGCAGGAGAAGCTCTACAATGTCCCACCCTTCTTTATAATGGCTACGGCGGACACCGGATAGAAGGAATTGGTGATAAGCATGTACCCTGGATAATGAATATGCGCAACATTGACCTGGTGATAGCAATTGATGATACTCCTAATATTGCTCTGATGAGGCTGTTTAATGAGCCGGAAGGGCATAAATATCTGCTGGCAAAAGGCATCTCTCAGGCGATGATCAATAAACTGGAATTATTTGGTATTTCTTCAATTGCTAATGTGATGGGGGCGATTAAAACTGCAAAATATTATGAAATGAATGAGAATGATATTATCTTCACAGTAGCTACTGACAGTATGGATATGTATAGATCACGCCTGAAAGAAGGCAGAGAAAAGCAGGGTGAATACAGTATCATTCAGGCAGCAGTAGATTATAATGCCGCCTTGCTGGGACTAGGTATAGATAACATGCTGGAGCTTTCTTATTATGACCGCAGAAGGATGCACAATCTGAAGTATTTCACCTGGATAGAACAGCAGGGCAAAGATGTGGAAGAGCTTAATGACCAGTGGTATGATGAACAGTACTGGGCAAGACAATTCAATAAAATGTTTGAATGGGATAAAGAGATCAATGAATTCAATGCCCGTACCGGTTTATTGAAAAAGTTGAAATAGGCAATGTATGCAAGATACAATAGCAGATAAGATCATTCTGGAGTGCAGCAGTTGCGGTAGAGAATATACTGCCGAGCAGGTAGATTATCTCTGTCCTGTATGCAGCATCCGGAATACTGCTGATTCACCACCTGCTGGAGTGCTGAAAACACTATATAACTACGCTGTTATCATGCAAAAATCAGCAGGCAACCTGTTCAGGGCTTTAGCTGACAGGGGATTTATTGATCTATTACCGATCAATTCCAGAACCAGCTTATCATATCTGAGAGTGGGTAACACTCCTCTTTACCAGATAGACTGTACAGAAAAAGACGTTCCACCTCATAAACTGCTTTTTAAAGATGACAGCCAGAATCCCACTTATTCCTACAAGGACAGAGCTTCAAATCTGGTTTCTGCTATTGCCAGAGAAAGAGGTATAAACACTATCATCGTAGCTTCTACAGGTAATGCCGGTTCATCTATGGCAGGAATAGGTACTGCACAGGGACAAAAGATCATTATTTTAGTACCCGAAAAAGCACCTCTGGCAAAGCTGGTGCAGATTGCTGCCTATGGCGCTGTGATAATTCCTGTGAAAGGGAGTTATGATGATGCCTTTGAGCTATCTATGCAGGTAACTGCTGAGCTGGGTATTTATAATAGAAACACTGCCTTTAATCCGTTTACGATTGAGGGGAAAAAGACTGCTGCCTTGGAGATTTATGCTCAAATGGGCGAAGAGATTCCAGACCGGATTTTTGTGCCTGTAGGTGATGGCTGCATTATTGCCGGGATATATAAAGGGTTTGAAGACCTGCTTAGACTGGGGATTATTAATGCCTTGCCGGAAATAGTTGCCGTAAGGGCAGAGAATCCCAATACTATTGCTGATTCCATTTCCGTAAAAATCCCTCGTAATTATAATCTGGCAGAACAGTATATCCAAACCTATCAAGGTAAAAACCTGACAGTGACAGATGAAGAAATCCTGCAGGCAGGCAAGAATCTGGCTGCCGGATATGGCTTATTTTCAGAACCGGCAGCTGCTGCTGCGTATGCTGGCTATATAAAATACAGAACAGAATACCAGATTGAGGAAAACAGCCGGAATGTAGTACTGCTTACCGGTTCAGGATTAAAGGATATCAAGGCTGTTTCGGCAGGATTGAAGCTGCCGGAATCTATAAATCCCACTCTGGCGGAATTTAAGGCGAGATTATCATTACAGCGATGAGGAGAGTATAATATGAAATCTGAACCCAGAAAAGATGCCCTGGCAAAAATTACCGGCAAATGCCGCTTCCTGGATGATTATTCCTGCGAAAACATGCTGCATGGCTACCTGCTGTATGCCACAATTGACTGCGGGAAAATTGTGAATATATCATTTCCGAATGATTATGACCTGGCAGAATTCACTATAGTACAGACAGCAGATATTCCCGGAGAGAATATCGTGCCGGAGCCAGTTTCAGATCAGCCATTTCTAGCGGACAAAGCAGTATGCCATTATGGTCAGGTAATAATGGGCATAGCTCATGCAGATCTGCAAACTCTTAAAAAGTTTATCTCTGCTATTGAAGTGGAATATGAGGAAGAGGAAGCAATTATTGATGTGCATAGCTGCCTGGATGATAAAGCAAACCAGTCAGGCGAGTGCATGCACATCAGTCATACAGATAGAAACAAGGAAAAAACTGATAACCTCAAGCACATTGAGGACGTGTTCTATACCCAGCATCAGGAACAGGCATATCTGGAACCTCAGGGCATGTTGGCGGAATATCTGCCCCAAAGCAGCACTATGAAAATCACCGGAACCATGCAATGTCCCTTTTTTGTGAAAAGTGCTGTGCAGATGATCATGGGCAAAGCGGTAAAAAATGTAATAGTGGAAACCTCAGAAGGGATTGGCGGAGCCTTTGGCGGTAAAGAGGATTTTCCTAATCTGCTGGCGGGGATCACTGCCCTGCTGGCTTATAAATCTCAGCAGCCGGTTAAAATCGTCTTAGAACGCTCTGATGATATACTGATTACCACTAAAAGACACCCCTCCCGGGTAGCAATTGTATCTTATACTAATATGCTTACAGGTAAATTGCAGGCAGTGAACATAGATTATCGTCTAGATGCCGGTGCCTATCTCACTCTTTCGCCGGTTGTTCTGGCACGGGGAATATTGCATGCCGGAGGTGGCTACTGCCTGCCCCGCTGTGAGATCAGCGGCTATATGCACAAAAGCAATACCCCGCCTAATGGTGCTTTCCGCGGTTTTGGCGCGCCTCAGGCATTATTTGCCATTGAGGCACATCTGGATAATATTGGCAAAATCATCGGTAAATCACCTCTGGAAATGCGGCTGGCAAATATCCTGCGACTGCATGACACGATGCCTTCCTCACAGAGTATGAAAGAAGACCACCTTTATGAATGCCTGCAAAAAGTAATAGAAATTTCTGATTATAAAAATAAAAGACTGGAATTTGAGCAGTATAACCAGAATAATGAGATAAAAAAAGGAATCGGATTAGCTCTGGCTCTGCACGGCGGCGGCTATACCGGCAATGGCGAAAAAGTACTGCAAAGTAAAGTGAAACTGCGTCTGGAGAAAAATGGCGAAGTGCAGATATTTGTGGCAAATGTAGAGATGGGTCAGGGAGCACATACCACCCTGGCTCAAATGGTCAATGAGGAGCTTGATATCCCTCTGGAAAAGGTCAATGTGCAAATACCCAATACCAGCCTCACACCAAACAGCGGTCCCACTGTGGCATCAAGAACTATTTATATTGTTGGTACATTACTGCAGAAACTGGCTGCTCAAATAAAAAAAGAAATTAATTATGAGAGTCTGGAAGAGTATATCCGCCAGCATCAGCAATTATTTCCTCAGGAATTTGAACGAAGTTTCATACCAGACCCTGAAGACAGTTTTGATGAAAAAACCAACGAGGGAACTGCCTATCATGATTTCTCCTGGGCTGCCTGTGTGCTGGAAATTGAATATGACCCTTTGCAATACAAAATTAAAGTTAAAAAATGCTGGAATGTGCTGGACATTGGCAGGGTTATCAATTATAATATTGCTTTAGGTCAGGTATATGGCGGGATCACGCAGGCATTAGGCTGGGCACTCACCGAAGATATCTATAAAAAAGGCTATCCCCGTTCAAAAGGGTTCACAGATTATACTCTGCCCACTACTGAGGATATGCCGGAGTTTCAGGTAGAATTTATTCATACTGATTCCGCAATTGCCAAAGGTCTGGGTGAGATACCTATGGACTATCCTGCTCCGGCTGTGCGAAATGCCTTCCTTCAGGCTACTGGAATAATGATCAATGATCTGCCACTTTCACCGGAACGGATCATGAAAGCTATAAACAGGAGCACCTTATGATAATAAAATTCAGCTTAAACGGTAAAAATACCAGCCTTGATACTGATCCAATGAAACGATTGCTGGACATATTACGAGAAAATTATAATCTGCTCTCAGTAAAAGAATCCTGTGGTGAAGGTGAATGTGGAGCCTGCACGGTTCTTCTGAATGGTCTGCCGGTTACCAGTTGCCTGATAAATATTATTCAGGTGGATGGAGGTAGTGTGATAACGGCAGAAGGTATTTCTGAAACTTCACTTGGTAAATTGATAGCAGCCAGTTTTACCGAGACAAATGCGGTGCAGTGCGGTTTTTGTTTCCCTGGTTTTCTGGTGACCACCTATCACTACCTGCAGCATGATCCCGATTGTGATGAGAATAAGATAAAAAATGCTTTATCCGGTAATATCTGCCGTTGCACTGGCTATCAAAAAATTATAGAAGCAGTGCAGCTTGCCTGCCGGAAACTGGCTGATCAGGAGCATAAACATGAAGATGTATAAACCTGCCACATTGCAGGAGACCCTTTCTCTGCTGACAGAATTGCCAGCTAAAAAACTGCTGCTGGCTGGAGGTTCTGATATCAATATCCTCATCAAACAAGATAAAATTACTGATGAAAACATTATTTATATTAATCACCTGCCCGAGCTGCATGGCATAGATATGTGCTGCACTAAATTGGTCATTGGAGCTGCCACTACGATCAGTGAGATTTCGCATTCAGGAGTGATTCGTCAATATTGTCCATTTCTTGCGGACTCTTTACATGATTTTGCCTCCCCGCTTATTGCCGGTTTTGCCACTCTTGCCGGAAATATTGCCAATTCTTCTCCTACTGCTGATACCGTGCCTTTGCTTCTGGTTCTGGATGCCAGACTGGTATTGAAATCTCTTACAACTACGCGTATGCTGCCACTGACTGAATTCTATACCGGCTATAAGCAGACCAGACTGCAGGATGATGAATTGATCATAGCAGTAGAAATTCCCTTGCAGTATGCCTGCAGGTACAAACCTCAATACATTAAAATTGGTTCCCGCACCGCTCTCACTATTGCCAAAGCTGCTCTGGCTTTTGTGAAATATGATAATAAATTTAGAATAGCTGCCGGTAGTCTGAACGAATATCCCCGCCGGCTCTACAGTGTGGAAGAATATCTTTCTCTTCACCCTGATGATTATAATGATAATGATCTGCTGAATGCCTTGAAAAAGGACATCACCCCTATAACTGACTTTCGCTCAGATAAAGAATATCGCCTGCAGGTCTGCTTTAATTACCTGCAGAAATTTCTCAAATCTACTAATTCCTCTTAAAACTGGATGTGAAAATGAACCTGATTGGAAAACCTGTTACCCGCCTGGATGGAGAAGAAAAAGTTACCGGAAAAGCTGTTTTCGGTAATGATCTGAAACTAGATGGCATGCTCTATGCTGCCTGCAAATACTCAGATATTGTTACTGGCATAATTCTATCTATCAATATTGAGGCAGCCGAAAAAATTGCTGGTGTGAAAGCCATTGCTCTCTACAAAGATATTCCCGGAGCCACAAAGGTAGGTCCTGTCCGGCAGGATTATCTGCCTATTGTGAAAGATGAAGTGTTTTTTACCGGAGATGTGATTGCTGTGGTCGCTGCTGATACCCGCGAAACTGCTATTCGGGCGGCAAATGCCATCAATGTGGAATATTCACCTTATGAACCGATTACAGACCCTCGCAAAGCTGCTTCGCCCAAAGCACGACTCATCCATCCGGAATATAAATCCAATATTGTTAATCATTATCCGCTCCGCAAAGGCAATATCAAAATTGGTTTCCGGGTTGCTGACCGTATTCTCACACGTACCTTCACTACCGGCTTTCAGGAACATGCTTATCTGGAACCGGAAACTGTTACCGTGGAACCCGATCACACAACCGGTGGTTATAAAATATATGGCTCTATCCAGAATCCTTACACTACCCGCAAAGTGGCAGCTATGTTCATGGGTTTACCACTGAACCGGATAAATGTGATGCCTTCAACTATAGGTGGCTCATTTGGTGGTAAAGATGATATTATCAATAATATTGCCTGCCGTACTGCTCTTTTATGCCAAATGACCGGTAAACCTGTGCAGATGACCTATTCCCGTGAAAACTCGCTGCGCGAAAGCTATAAAAGACACCCCTATATTATGAATTACAAAGTAGGTTTCACGCATGAAGGTCAGATAATTGCTATGAAAATTGACATTCTGGCAGATAGTGGTGCCTATTCATCACAATCTTTCTTTGTCACCTGGCGTTCCGTGGTGCAAGCTACAGGTCCCTATGAAATTCCCCATGTGGAAACTGATATCAGGTCAGTATATACTAATAACTGCTATACCGCTGCTTTCCGCGGTTTTGGCTCACCTCAAATAATTTTTGCCCAGGAATCGATTTTAGATGAAATAGCGGTTCACTGCGAGCTTACTCCTCTGGAAGTCCGTCTTCTAAATGGTTTTCGGCAGGACAGCACTACTGCTTCCGGGCAGGTGCTTTCCAGCCATACTGTTTCACTGAGTCAGGTGCTGAACGCTGTTTCAGAGAAAGCAGATTTCATTAATAAATGGCAGGCACACAAGGATGAGAATCTGCCCAATAAACGCTATAAAAAAGGTATTGGTATGGCTTGCAGCTACCGGGGCTGTTCGCTGGGTGCAGAAGGCATTGATGTGTCTTCGGCAATTGTGTCCATTCAGGCTGATGGCAGCATTATTATCATTACAGCGGTTTCTGAAAATGGACAAGGACTGCAAACCACTATGTGCCAGATCGCCTGTGAATCTTTAGGTGTGCCACTTGCTGACGCCATTTTTCTGGCTCCGCAAACTTCCACGATTGCCGATGGTGGTCCCACTGTAGCCTCTCGTGGCACGATTGCTGGCGGAAATGCGGTAGTTGATGCAGCCCAAAATCTTAAAGCTGCCATTTTTGAAGTGATAAAAACAGATATTAATACCAAAAACCTCAAAGATACTACCTGGGAAGATGGCATGATATATGGCAAAGGAACTATAAAAAGCCGACCTTCCATTACCTTTAAAGCAGCAGTGGAAAAAGCTTTTCAAGCCGGTATAAATCTCTCGGCTTATGGCTGGTTCAAAGCTCCAGAAGTCTCCTGGCAGGAAGAAACCGGACATGGCGATGCCTATTTCACCTATGTATATGGCTGCCAGATCGCTGAAATCACGGTGGATTCATATACCGGCAAAATCTGTCTTGATCAGGTTTATGCTGCTCATGATCTGGGACGTGCCGTTAATCTGCTGGGTGTGCAGGGACAAATCTACGGTGGCGTTGTGCAGGGATTTGGCTATGCCTGCACCGAAAGTTTTAATATCTCTAATGGTGAAGTGCTTTCCGATAATTTTGATACATATCTTATCCCTACGATTCAAGATGTTCCTCCAATTATTCCGGTTATCATCGAGAACCCGGATAAAGCCGGGCCCTATGGTGCTAAAAGCCTGGGAGAGCCTACTCTGGAACTGATGGCTGCTGCCATTAATAACGCTCTATATAATGCCACCGGCACCAGTTCGGCATCGCTGCCGCTTTCACTGGAACAGGTCTTTCTGAACCACCCTCTCAATAAACCTGCCAGGCAAAGCTTAGTGCAGACCAAAACGGATTCCAGCACTGATCCTGCTGCTATTTCTACCCTCTCGATTACTCCCGCTGATCTGTCGGAAGCTTTAAATTTACTGGCAGATAAAGAATATCACCTGCTGGCAGGCGGTACTGATCTCATCATCAAGCTCCGTAATTCACCGGCTATGCATGATCTGATGAATCTTAATAATCTCAAAGAACTCCAGAATATTGATCTTGATGGAGATTTCCTGATGATTGGCAGCTCCTGCAACTTTGCCCGCATCATCAATGAACCGCTGATTAATAAATATTTCCCTCTTCTGGCTCAAGCCTGCTCACTGATAGGCTCAACCCAAATCAGAAATATTGCCACGCTGGGTGGAAACATCGTTAATGCCGCTCCCTGCGCAGACAGCTTACCACCCTTGATCTTTTATGATGCCCAACTGATCCTGCAATCTGCCAATGAAACCAGAACTATACCCGTAAGCGACTTTATCATAAAAAGTTATCATACTATTATCAAGCCCAGTGAAATCCTCACCGCTATCCGCATCCCTCTGCCTCCAGCTACTCACACTTTCTCGCATTATTTCCAGTTAGGACGCCGAGAAGCCCTTAATATCACCCGGCTCAGTATTTGTGCCCTGATAGAATTTGACAGCGATAAGAAAATCTCTGACTGCCGCATTGTGGCTGGTTCACTGCTGGCAAAGCCGGGCAGACTGCCGGAACTGGAAGAATTTATCATCGGACGCTGGATTGATGAAAAACTCTACCGCGACCTGAAATATAAAATGAATAAAATCCTGACGCCGATGATTGGTAAACGCTGGTCAGCAGCTTATAAAATCCCGGTTTTCAATAATCTGGTAATCGCTGCCATGGCAGACCTGAAAAAACAATACAGTGAGTATAAAAATGATTGAACTTAAATTTACTCTTAATAATCAACCCCAAACCCTCCAAGTACCCGCAAATATGAGGCTTTTAGAAATTCTCCGTGATCAATTGCACCTTACCGGCACCAAGGAAGGCTGCTCTGTGGGCGAATGCGGTGCCTGCACTGTGCTGATGAATAAAAAAGCTGTCTGCTCCTGCCTCATGCTTGCCTGTCAGGTGCAGAATGCGGAAATTGAAACCATTGAATACGCCGCTGAAGATGAAATGCTGAAAACTTTGCAGGACTCCTTTCTGAAAACAGGAGCTGTCCAGTGCGGCTTTTGCACACCCGGCATGATCATGAGTGCCAAAGCTCTGCTCCTGCAAACGCTCCAGCCCTCCAATGATCAGATAAAAAAAGCTCTCGAAGGTAATCTCTGCCGCTGCACCGGATACGTTCAGATCATCGAAGCTGTGCAGCTTGCTGCTAAAACTCTCGCAGAAAGAGCTTAATGGCATTATATTCTATTATTCTCTCTGCCGGAAAATCTTCCCGCATGGGCTCTGATAAAGCATTTCTGCAAATTGAGGGTAAAACATGGCTGGATACTATCATCGAGAAAATCCAGCCCGTTTCTGCCGGAATCTGCCTTGTGTCCGGCTCTAACCACCAGAAACTGCAAAATCATAAATATAACTTCCCTGTCCGGATTGTTCACAACACCACCCCTGAGCTGGGCATGTTTTCTTCACTGAAATTAGCGATTAATACGCTGAATACTGCTTCTCATGCACTTATCCATCTTATTGACCACCCTTTGATATGCCCAGAAACGTACCTGAAAATAGTTGCTGCCTTAGATGATCAGCATCAGATATTTATGCCTGCTCTTGCCAGTGAAAAACGCTCAGGTCACCCCATTATCATCAATAGACAGGTGATGGATATGATCATAGCAGCACCCTTATCAGCAAATCTCCATGATATAATAATAGCTCTGCCTGTAGATAAACTGAAACGTATACCCGTTACTGACCGGCATATTCTGGATAATATCAATACTCCCGGCCAGTTCCGGTCGCAAATAAATTCCTAAGGATTTGTAATGAAAAATAATTTCAATGAAATCATTATGCAGGCAGCCGAAAACCTGCAAAATAATAAAATCTTTGTTATGGCTACCGTATTGGAATCCATTGGTGGCACTCCCTGCCGCAGTGGCTTCAAAATGATCGTTTTCCCAGATGGTTCTACTAAAGGTACAGTAGGCGGTGGTCTGATTGAAAAAAAAGTTATTGCTCATTGCATTAAGCTCTTTGATACTCAGAAAAATGAATTCCTCGAATTTGAACTTACTGAAGCTGAAAGCGGTATCGGCATGCAGTGTGGTGGTAATGCCAGATTATTTCTGGAATTCTTTCCACCTGCCCGAACTATCTACCTTTTTGGTGCGGGACACCTTTGCCAAAGCATTGTTCCTATCCTGAAATCACTCTCTTTCCATATTGTGGTCATTGATAATAGAGCAGAATATGCAGACTCTCAAAGATTACCCCAGGCAGACTCCGTTATCTGCCGTGATTATATCCGGTATACTGCTGAATTTACTCCGGCTCCTCAGGACGCCATCATCATCTTTACTCATGCTCACACAAATGACTACAGTATCCTTTTCTCTATCTGCCAGAGACAGCTCTCATATACTTATATAGGCATGATAGCCTCACATCAGAAAGCCGCCCAGAATCTGCAGAAACTCCTCGAACAGGGGATTAAGCCCCAGACTGTGGAAAATATCCACACCCCCATCGGCTTAAATATTGCCAAAACCACTACCCAGGAAATTGCCATCAGCATCACAGCTGAACTACTCGCCACCTATAATAATATCACCACTATCCACCCCCTCTCCAAAAACCTATAGGTCCTATAAAAAGTAATACCCCAGAACAAAAAAAACATAACCGCATTATTTTCATGGGATTGTGCTTTGTAGTTCTGGCTTAGTTTTGTTGAGAAGTGCTGAGTTTAGAAACAATATCCTATGCTGATGTATGATTTCAGGTCATTTGGATTCTGATCGCTTCCCATGATGGAAAGTTCGATGGGACCAATGGGAGAATTTATACCGATAGTGGCAGCCCAGCCCTGAAGGTTAAATTTTTGGGCTTCAAAACCTTTGAAATCGCGGATAATTCTGGCGAAATCATATCTGAGGATGAGATATTTACTGTCAAAAGGTTCATATTGCAGGCGTATTCTGCCAATATAGACTTCTTCAGCGGCAACTTCGGCAAAATTTAAACCGGCAAAAGGTCTGATATTATCTTTATCGGTGAAGCCACCCAGAAAGAAGGCTTCTTCGTAGGGTGCTTCCTGAGCATCGGTGAAGCCGCCAAAAGCTCCAAATGCCAGGCAGAGATTCTTGCGTACCGGTATCAGTGTTTCCGTATCCATGTAATAACGGATGAAATTCTGATTAAAGACGCTGCTATCTGCATTGCTGAGGATTTTTTTTACTTCCATAAAGAGATATATACCTTCGGTGGGATATACTTCTTTATCTCGACTATCTACGAGCAGGTAATCAGAAAGTCTCAGCCATTTGTTTTTTTTATCAGTTCCTTCCCACTCAGGAGGTACAATGTCTCCAGTAGTATTCACAATTCTACCGTCAATAGCAGCACAGAGAGCAAAATTATTCGAGAAGATAGTTTTGAAATCAATCACAGAACCGTAATTTTCGATATTCAGCCGGGCGAGTTTATTACCTTCAGAATCACGGTAGTCAAATCCAAACTGGTCATAATAGACATCCCAGCCGAGACCGAAGCCGGGTTTCCAGCCGGTATGGATAAATTCTTTCCAGCGGAATGACATATTTTCGCCTAAACGGGCATCAATAGAGACTTTTGAGCCTGGCACAACCATATTCCTAAAAGTTGTATTCAGGAGCATGGCAGCTTTCATATCGCTGTCGTAATGAATAGCGAAGCGGAAACTGTTCGTAGTTTTCTCTTTGACGATAATGGTGAGAATGCTGCCATCACGAGAAGGCTGCAGTTTATAGATAACCCTTTCAAAATAGCCCGAACCATATAACTGGGTGATAGTCTGGTCAATATCCATAATATCGGTCCAGCTATTTTTTTTGATTTTAGATTTGCCAATTATCAGGTTTTTGGAAACTTTATGTAAGCCTTCAAAATTGATATCTTTGATCAGTATTTTATTAGGAATTGCTTTTAAAGATTTGGTTTTTACAGGCTGTTCTGGCAGTTTCTTCTGCAGCTCAGCAAGCTGGTCAGCCACTTTACGGGCAGCAGCTTCACCAATAGCAATCAGCTCTTTTCCTTTCCGAAAATCTGTGATGCTATAATCTTCTACCTGAGGTTGAATGAGGATGTCAGTAAGTTTTTGCTCTTCGCTGGAGGAATAGCTGCCCTGAAAAGCAACCGCCTGCTGCATGATGCTTACCAGGGAATTCAGTTCTGATCTGTTCCGCAGACCAGTGCCTACATCAACGCCAATGATGAAATCTGCTCCCATATCAAGGCAATCAGAGACAGGGAAACTGCGCACCAGACCACCATCCACCAGGAGTTTGCCATTATATTCCACCGGTGTGAACATGGAGGGTAAAGACATGCTGGCACGAATAGCTTCGGGCAGAAACCCGGAATCCAGTACTACGGCTTCGCCGGTTTCGATATCAGTGCCTATGCAGAGAAAGGGAATAGGCATTTTACGGAAGTCAGTAATCTGATGAGCAGAAATAGTGAGTCGAGTGATGAGTTGTGAAATATTTTGTCCGGCTACCAGTCCCTGGGGAAGAGATACTTCAATACCATTGATGGGGAAAGAGAGAATATAGCGGCCATAGTCTTCTTTTTCTTCCAGGGAGATGCTGCGGCGGGGAATAGTATCAAATAATAATTCATCCCAGTTTTGAGAAAGAATGAGAGTTTCCAGTTCCTCAGCAGAATAGCCCAGGCTGTAAAGCCCACCAATGATGCTGCCCATACTGGTTCCTGTGATGTAATCCGGCTGAATGCCATATTCTTCCAGTACCTTGAGCACACCAATATGAGCAATGCCTTTGGCGCAACCCCCGCTGAGCACTAAGCCAATGCGGGGAGTCTGCGCAGCAAAAGCAGTAACAACTATGAGAAATAATAAGCTAAAAGCTATTACTGCTTTGATTTTCATAATTTTAAATGACTATCCGTATAGCTCCGCATAAGTAATTCCGCAAGAATTTGTACAAGCCGTAATTACTCTGTCTAATAACTCATTCTCATGAAATCTCCTATTCAACCTGTAGCAGAATTCATCAAGATATGACTGAA
>JAIPGP010000057.1 GCA_021735645.1 Candidatus Cloacimonadota bacterium | reverse complement strand
CTCTCAAGCAGATTCGACTGATGAAACTGTGAATGCTTGGAATGAACTTTGTCGGAAAGCCGTGTGCGGGAAAACCGCATGCACGGTTTGATGAGGGGGACAGGTGGATAGAATACTTGAAGCCTGTCTCTACTCTACTTGCATCTGTGTTCTATTCTTAGCTGATCAACCATTGCGAAGGTTTCCAACCATTCGCAAGGTTTTGTTTTGGGAATGTTAAACTTTCTGAAAGGTTTTACTTGACTTTTATTGATAGTTGATATTAGGTTAGTTATGCAAAAAATAGTAATACTGGGTGGAGGTATATCCGCAGAGCGGGAAATATCTCTACTCACATCCCAGACTATCAAGTCTGCTCTGGAATCAGATGAGATGTCAGTAGAAATACTTGATCCAGCAGATTATACTGACTGGACAAGCATGATCTCACATCTTATGAGTGTCCAGCCGGAAATGATATTTATGGGGCTTCACGGTGCTGCCGGCGAAGATGGAAGTCTGCAAAAACTTCTGGAAACCCATAATCTGCCTTTCACCGGCTCGGGCTCAGAAGCCTGTAAGCTGGCAATGGATAAAAAGGCTGCCCTTGATCTTGCTACTCACTTGAATATCCCGGTGGCAGCTCATGTTTACCTGCACAAAGCTGAAATTTTTACTGAAGAAGAAATCATTAATACTACCGAATTACCACTGGTGGTGAAGCCTAATTCGTCCGGCTCATCAGTGGGGATCAATATAGTAGAGAAAAAAGAAGATTTAGGTGCTGCCTTGATCAATGCCTGGCAGTATGAGGATAATCTGCTTTGCGAAAAATTCATACCCGGCAGAGAATTGACAGTAACCATTCTGGCAGATAAAGCACTTCCGGTGGTGGAAATAAAGCCCCTGAACGGCTGGTATGACTATGCCAATAAATATACCCATGGCAACACGGAATATATTTGTCCGGCGGAACTTACGGAAATGGAGCAAAGCACAGTGCAAAACCATGCTTTGGAGATTTTTCATAAGATGGGATGTGCAGT
Source organism: Candidatus Cloacimonadota bacterium (assembly GCA_021735645.1). Classification (GTDB taxonomy): domain Bacteria; phylum Cloacimonadota; class Cloacimonadia; order Cloacimonadales; family TCS61; genus Stygibacter. Next base: position 23,986 of record JAIPGP010000057.1, on the reverse strand, counting down.
ATATAGCCGGATAGATTTCAGGTATGATGGAGAAAAATTCTATTTTCTGGAAGTGAATACCCTGCCGGGAATGACGGCATTGAGTCTCACACCTATGGCAGCCAAAGCGATTGGACTTGATCTGAGAGCTTTGTTAAGCGAAATTATAAACTTATCTAAACAAAAATAACAAGGACGAGATTATGCAGGATATACCCTTTAATATCTATTTAACTTCTTTTGCTATCGGGCTGGCAATTGGTTTGCTGCTCATGGCCTATTTTCTGATCAGGGGAAATATTAATGCCCGAAAGCTGAAGAAAGAGATTAACCGTCAGAAACAAATGCTGCAGGACAGGCTGGAAGTTGAGCTGGAATCCGCAGCAGCCATGAAAGACAAGATCAAGGATCTGGAGATAGTGAACAGCAATCTGAAACGCTCACTGGACGTTCTTTCGCAAAAAGCATCCAGAGGTGAATTACAGCAATTAGCTGTCTATCAGAAAGCTATAGACCTCCTCACCTCGCAGTCACCGGGATTTGGGACAGCCTGGCAGAATGCTATTGAAAACAGTAAACAGGAGATCAGTCAATATTCCACCGGTGTGAAGCCATTTATCAGAAATATCGTAAAAGGTGTATTACCTGAGGAGATCGGATAATAAATCCTGGAGATTGTGATGTCTAAACCGGTTATCAGGCAGTATTTTTCTGGTATGATCGTCTTGATCATACTCTTTTTGACCAGCAGGTTAAATTTTCTTCTATTCCATACTATGGCAGAATTTATCAGTGTTATAATTGTCTTTGCTGTATTTATGTTCACCTGGAATACCCGGAAATTCATCGATAACGATTATTTGCTTTTCATTGGTATCAGCTTTGTATTTGTAGGATTTGTCGACCTGCTGCACGCCATTACTTATTCGGGAATGAATATCCTGCCGCTGCCAGAAAAAAATATTTCCAATTATCCTACTCAACTCTGGATCGCTGCCCGTTACCTGCAGAGTCTATCTCTGCTTATCGCTCCGGTTTTTCTGAAAAAAAAGCTCAACCTGACTTATATTGTAATTATCTATCATCTTATTCTAATTGGCATTGGTTTATCTATTTTCTATTGGCATATTTTCCCGGATTGCTATCTGAGTGACTCAGGACTCACCTTATTCAAGAAGATCAGTGAATATATTATCTCTTTCATACTGCTGGCAGCCATCGCCAATCTCTGGAGACACAAAGATAAGTTTGAAATTCAACTAAGAAATCTGCTGATTATGTCAATAGTTGCCACAATTATTTCTGAACTGGCATTTACTATATATATCAGTGTTTATGATTTCTCAAATGTAATAGGACATCTTTTTAAGATCATTGCTTTTGCTCTGATATATAAGGCTATAATTATTGCTGGCATCAAGCAGCCAATGGAAGAATTATTCCATAATCTCAACCAGAGCAGGCAGAACTTGATAGAGCACCAAAAAAAGCTTGAATTTGAAGTCCAGAAAGCAGTAAGTGAAGTAGAAGAACGCAATAAGATGCTGATCCTGCAGTCGCGTCATGCCCAGTTAGGCGAGATGATAGCTGCCATTACGCACCAATGGAAGCAGCCTTTGAACCAGATTTCAGTGCTCTCTACAGCCCTGATGGATGCCTGGCACTATGAAGCTCTGGACGAAGAATTCCTCGAGAAATCTATTAGTAATATATCCCGGGTTGTAAATGATATGAATACGATTCTGGATGATTTCAGGGATTTTTATGCTCCCCAGACAGAGGATAGTAATTTTGAATTAGCAGATGTATTCGCACCTTTGCAGGCAATGGTGGGCAAGAGGCTGCAGAAATATGATATTGATCTTAAATTTGATCTGGCACCGGGATTGATCATTAAGGGCAAAAGAAATGAAATCGTTCAAGTACTGCTCATATTGATAAATAATGCTGTTGATGCTATCGATGAAAAAAAGATCAAACCAGGGATCATTAAGATTATTGGCAGTATGACAAATGATAATATTGTAATTATTGTGCGGGACAATGCCGGTGGTATCAAACCAGAAGTGATGAAGAGCCTGTTTACTCCTTATGTTACTACTAAAGGAATAAAAGGAACCGGTTTAGGATTGTTTCTGGCTCGGACTATTATTGAAGAGCATTTTGGAGGTTCCTTGTCAGCGAGCAATTATTCTCAGGGAGCTCAGTTCACCTGCCTGATCAATAATAATTTTAGCTCAGCGAAGCTTGATAGTTGAAAGTGCTACTGCTAATAGCAGAATGGAAATAATCCAGAACCTTACTACAATCTTTTCCTCGGCATAGCCCTTTTTCTGGAAGTGATGATGCAGAGGAGCCATCAGAAATAAACGCCGGGGAGTCCCGGTTTTACGCCTGGTATATTTATAATAATTTATCTGTAATAGTGACGATAATGCTTCTACCACAAAAACCCCTCCAATTATCGCCAGAAATATCTCTTCCCGCAGCATCACGGCAATTATTGCCATCACTCCACCCAGCGTCAGTGAACCGGTATCTCCCATAAATATCTGGGCAGGTTTGCAATTGAACCACAAAAATCCCATCAAGCCACCCAGAAGCGCTGAGATAAATACCGTGAGTTCTGCAACTTCTGGAATATAATCCAGCAGCAGATAGTCTGCCAGCACAAAATTACCCTTCAGATAAGACATCACTGCCAGTCCCAGCAGCGCAATTGCCGAAGAACCGGTAGCCAGTCCATCCAGACCATCTGTGAGATTTGTACCATTGCTGGTAGCCATGAGCATAAAGATCACAAAGGGGATAAATACCCATTTCAGATTGATGATAAGCTGCTTGAAAAATGGTATGTTAAGGCTGGTAAGACCTGCTGAACCCGCATGATACTTATACAGGTAAACCGCTATTGCCAGACCTAAAAGCAATTGACCAATCAGCTTATAACGGGCAATTAAACCAGCTTTGAGCTTCTTCACATTCTTGAGATAATCATCCAGAAATCCCAGTGAACCCAGCCAGATAACGGCAAAGTATAGCAATAACACATACACATTCTGCAAATCACTCCAGAGCAGAGACGAGATCATTGTCCCGCTTAAAAATATCAAACCACCCATACTGGGAGTACCCGCTTTGCTCTGATGCCCTACATCGCACAAGTATCCGCTCACATCTTCACCATATTTCAGGCGACAGGAAAATTTAATGAATATTGGTCCTAAAATCAAAGTTATCACTAAACTGGTAATAAAGGCGATAACAAAGCGAAATGTGATATACTGCACAACGTGAAATACGGTGAGTCCCAGTATTTCCGTATCATAGTACGGTTTTAATAAATCTATTAGCATTTAAATCCTGATATTATTTTTTCCGGTTTTTCTTATGTAAGTCCCGGCAAATGCGTTCTACTTCTCTGAAATTTACCTTACCGCTACCCATCAAGGGAATATCTTTGATATGATAAATCTCTTTAGGAACGGCAATTGGGGGTAAATCTTTCTTTAATTTATGAATCAGATCTTTTATATTAACTTCTTCCGAATTGATGGCTGCTACTATCTGATAACCCTTGATCTCATCAGGAATCCCTACCGCACAACAGCTTATCTCTTCATCAAGATACTTGCTGAGAGCATCTTCGGTGCGAACCAGCGAAACCATTTCGCCGCCTACTTTAATAAACCGGCGTAACCTGCCTTTATGCCAGATATAGCCATCTTCATCTATCATTGCCATATCTCCGGTATCATACCAGCCATTGCGAATATGCAAACTGGTATCTTCCTCATTTCCCATATAGCCCATCATCACCAGTTCACCTTTCACCAGCAGCTTACCAGTCTCACCGGCGGGTAATTCTTCCTGTGTCTCACGGTCTATTATTTTCACCTGCACTTCCGGAATTGGCTTGCCAATACTGCCGGGTCGATAGTTCTCATAGGTATTTACTGCTACCACAGGACTGGTTTCTGTAGTGCCATAACCCTCCAGTATCTGCACATTATGATTATGAAGAAAATTCAGCCGCAGCTTTTCAGGTAATTTATCTGCTCCAGTTATTGCCAGATGCACAGATTCAAAGTCACCTTCTTCAGCTTTCTTCAAATAACCGTTAAAAAACGTGGGAGTCCCCACTAATACGGATATTTTATACTTCCTGATAGAGCTTACTATTGTCTTATAATCCAGGGGATTCGCAAAAGCTACTATACTATAACCATTCAAGATGGGCAGCCAGAAAGTTGCCGTTAAGCCAAAAACATGAAATAATGGCAGTGTGCCGCCAAATACCTCGCCATCGACCATGCTCAGATGATTCGGCACTACACGCACGTTATGCCAGATATTTTTATGCGATAACTGCACTGCTTTCGGGTCTTTTTCGCTGCCGCTGGTAAACAATATCACGCAATTTTCATCATCACTGCCTTGATGAATATAGCTCTCCAGCAATTTCACCGGCAGTTTGCTCAGTAGAGCAGCTTTCAATTTATCTACAGTACTGATTTCCTTTAAAATATCCTCTATATAAATGAAACAGGGTTGCTCATCAAGATTCAGTTTCTTTAAAAGTCCCTTACTGGTCAGCACTTTTTGTACACCACAAATCGACTGGGCATAATTGCAGTTATCTATCGCACCGGTACTGTAATTGATCATTGCGGGTACTTTACCTGCCATTAAAGTCGCCAGCACACTAATATGACACCCTGCTGTTGTAGGTATCATAATTCCCAGATAATGACCATTCACACTTTCCAGTTTTTGCTTCAACAGCAAAGAAGTTATCAGCAGTCTCTCATAGGTGTATTCTTTGCCGCTCATTACGTCATAGATAGCTACCCGTTTCTTATATTTTTTCGCCTCTGCTACAAATCTGTTCTGCAATAACATCCCGATTCTCCCTTTATTTCTTGTTCTGTTTCCGCAACTGCCGGCAGATTTTTTCTACCTCACGGAAATTGACCTTGCCGCTTCCCATCAAGGGCAGGTCATCGACCACGTAAAATTCTTTTGGTACGGCAATTGCTGGCAACAATTTTTTTAATTTGTGTAATACCAGCTTCTGATCAAAGTCTCCATTAGCAATAGCAGCCACCACATCGGCACCTTTGCTGGGATTGGGCACATCCACCACGCAGCAATATACATCATCGGGAAGTAACTCAGTGAGCAGCTCCTCAGTTCTCACCAGTGAGACCATTTCGCCGCCTACTTTCACAAATCTTTTCAATCTGCCTTTATGCCACATAAATCCTGCTTTATCATGCACGCCCATATCTCCGGTATCATACCAGCCATCCCGGATATGCAAGCCTGTTTCTTCCAAATCTCCCAGATAGCCTTTCATCACCATCTCTCCTTTTACCAGTATCTTACCTTCTTCTCCCCTAGGAACTTCCTTGCCAGTTACATTATCGACTATCTTCACCTGAACTCCAGGTATCGGCTTACCGATACTGCCCGGCTGATAGGCATCAAAGGTATTTAAAGATACCACCGGACTGGTTTCTGTAGCTCCATATCCCTCCAGCACCTGTATCCCGTGATCTTCCAGATAAGTTAACCGTAATTTGTCATTTAATTTATCTGCTCCGGTCACTGCTATATGAATGCTGTCAAAATCTCCAGGCTGGCATTTCTTCAGATAACCGGCAAAGAAGGTTGGTGTTCCTATCATAACGGTGATTTTATATTCCCTGATCTTTTCGCAGATCAGTTTATAATCCAGAGGATTGGCAAAGGTTACCACGGTGGTTCCCATTAATAAAGGCAGCCAGAAGGTGGCTGTTAAACCAAATACATGAAATAATGGCAGAGTCCCGGCAAATATCTCATCATCACGCATTCCCGCAAAATCCGGTAATTCCCGCACGTTATGCCAGATGTTTTTATGGGTCAACTGCACTGCTTTCGGGTCTTTCTCGCTGCCACTGGTGAATAGAATTACGCAGGTATCCTCTTCATCGCCTCGGTGTATATAGTTCTTTAAAAGATTATAGGGCAGCTTACTGTGCAAAGCAGCTATTAGTTTATCTACTTTACTCACATCTCCCAGAATATCTTCTATATAGATCATTTCTTTCAAAGGTTCCAGATGCAGTTTCTGCAAAAGTTTCTTACTGGTGATTATGGTCTCAAAACCACACTTTTCCTGAGCATAGATGCTGTTTTCTATCGCGCCGGTGCTGTAATTGATCATCACTGGTATTTTACCAGACATCAAAGTGGCTATAACTCCTAAATGACATCCCGCCGAGGTCGGCAGCATAATACCCAGATACTTGCCCGTTATCCGGTCAAATCTGTTCTTCAAAATCAAAGACGCTATCAGCATCAAATCATAAGTATAGGTTTTTCCAGTAGCAGTATCTATCACTGCCGTCTTTTTACCCTTTGACTTGGCAACCTGTAAAAACTTAGCATGAAGCAACATATTTCTCTCCCGTTTCAGTGTATTTTTTATTTTCGCAATAATTACATTATCCGGTATTTTATGTCAAGAATAATGAATTACATTCAATCAGGCATCCCCCCGAAATTAATTTCATTGTAGATCACCAAAAGTAGCAGTAAGACCATTCTCATTAACCCCCAAATTCATTTGGGGCGTTTTGATGTACGAACGCTGTGTAGTCACTTCAGTGACTTCCATATAAATTATAGTTAGTTATCTCATAATACAAGCAGGACAGAATTGTTATTATGAGAAGTGGCTGAAGCCACTCTACATAGGTTTTTTTCGCTTCTCACCAGGTTAAAACCTGGTGTTAATGAGAGTGAATAATTAGATATAACAAAAAGCGGCTAACCATCTATAAATTATTGAGATATCCAGAGCAGTTTTCAGAAAAACAGGGGGGGGGGATGCCAGTAATGAATTACATTCAATTCTAAGATAGGTTCAAATAACCCCTAAACCCATATTATGCAGTAGGATTTCACAAATAGCACCAAGTTTCTGGCACAGAATAAGATAGGAAATGATAGTGAATATAAAAAATATTCACTGATCATTTCCTAACTTCTCTGTAATCAGAACCTTAGCACTCTTTGCAAAAGCCTGCAGCATAAAATGGGCTAAAAACCATCAGGCTGAAAGAGCATTGTGAACACAGTGAACCTTGTGAACGCAGTGGAATGGAAAGAGAGGGGTTTGAGTTTACAGGGTTCACTGGTTGTTGAGCAGGTTATTTTTTTAAGGAAAAATATCTTGCATATAAATTCAGATTTGGAGAAGTTGCCATCATGAAAACATATAAAAGAGAAATTATCATTATCAGCGTACTGCTGCTGGCAGTCACGGCATTGTTTTATTTTATCAGTTTAGACATCGATCTGGAGAAATTGTTTTATAATCATCATGATGGCTGGTATCTGGCGAATCAGGCCCCCTGGAAGCAATTACGTGATTTTTCCAGTGTTCCGGCACTGCTGCTGGCAGTTTTTGCGGTGGGTGGCATTATTCTGGGCTATAATATGCCGCATTATGCACCATATCGCAAAATCTATCTATATCTGGTAGTGTTAATGATACTTGGTCCGGGCTTAATAGTCAATGTAGTACTAAAGGATAATTTTGGACGTCCCCGTCCCCGCTCGATCACCGAGTTTGATGGTAAATATCAATATGAAGCACCTTTGGCTTATGATCAGAGCAGTCCGGGTAAATCATTTCCCTGCGGTCATGCATCGATGGGTTTTTATTTTTTTGGAGTATTTATACTTTATCGCAGCTGGAAGCGTTTTTTAGCCATATTGGGCTTGCTCTTTGGTTTTGCCTGGGGTGGCTTGATAGGCTTCACTCGGATGCTGCAGGGAGGTCATTTCTTTTCAGATGTGATCTGGAGTGCGGCTCTGATCTATTTGACGGCTCTGGTAATTTTTCGGGTGTTTAAGTTTTCGCCTGACCTCAAGATCAAGCCAAAAGTGATTGCCAGAGGTAATAAAAGGATTATGACAGCTGCTTTCAGTATATTAATAGTTCTAATCATTCTGGGAGTGCTGCTGGCAACTCCGCGCCGGAAAACAAATAAAGTGTGGGTGGAAGAAACCGAATATGCTCAGGTAAAGCAGATTGAATTAGATCTGACATTTCTCAAGGGCAGCCTGGAAATAGTTCCGGCTGATAAACTGCTTATCCAATGGAAATTTGAAGGATTTGGTTTCCCGAAATCAGACATCAGGCATAATACTAAGACGGCTATTCAAGACACCGTATTCAGTCTGGAATACAGTCAATATATCAGAGGATTTTTTACGGAATTGCAGCAGGATATAATTCTCTATTTGCCGGAAGACAAAAACATTGAATTAAAATACTCGCTTGACGGTGAGGAATTTAAACAAAGCTACCGGAAATAAAAAAAAGCCTCTGCCCCAAGAGGGAGGAAAGGGACAGAGACCACGGGCTTGAAGCCCAATTATTTTTCTATATTTTTCAGAGCTTTTGGTGCAGTAGCCACGTTTACACCATCGCCGGAAATATAACCAATTACTGGTTTACCTTTAGGCACGCCATTTTCATCTTCCCGATAAAATTCTACTCTGATCCTGACAGCTTTATCTCCGTACATAAGAATATCTTTACCATCGGCATCGATAGCAAAGGGATTATGCTGCAGCCAGCCTAAACCAATGGCTGCTGTGCCATGCTCACCAGACACAGACTTGCGTTGTGAGCCAAGATATTCCCGCTTTTCCTGGCTGACATTAGGAGAATTTATGCTGGAAGTAACATATCCTAACCTGACGCCATCTTTATAAATACCGCGGTCAGTAACTATGCCTTCAGAGATGAAAAGCACCAGTCTTTTATCAATACCGGCTTTGATCTCCTGAGCCAGAATGTCTTTGCCCACAAAGCTTTCTTTATTCATATCAATAGCAGCAGCAAATAAAGGACAATTAGTTGGAGTAGTATCAGGAGTATATTCACTGCCATTCAGGGGCAAGCCAAAATTACCGGCAGAAATACGATTTTCGTCTCTGCCACCCAAGCCAACCAGCAAACCACCCAGATCAAGAGCAGCCAGGATAATTCTTTTGAACTGCTCAGGTGCAGCAGCTACCGGAATATAAAGCTCCCAGCCCCAGCGGCTGGTGTAACCCGTACGGCTGATAATATAATTTTCAGCTTCAAATTCAAATTCATTAAAGGTGAAATAGCGCATATTCTTATCAGGATTACTGCGATTCTTCAAAACATGATCACCATAAAGCGAAGTAATCAATTTGTATGATAAGGGACCCTGAATATCTATCTTCACCAGTTGGTCAGAAATGTCTCGGGCAATCACATCTTCATCTTCCAGTTTGTAGGACAGGATAAAATCGATGTCAGCCACTTTATTATGGCTTTCATCAGTGATGTCATGTCCGGCATTGATCACTAAAATAAACCGCTGCTCGCTCATACGCATCACGATCAGATCATCTACTACGCAACCAAGCTGATTTAGCAGCAAAGTGTATTTGCATTGACCTATCTTCATCTCATTCACATTTGCCGGTAATACCCGATCCAGTAATAAAACAACATCGCTGCCGCTGAATTCCAGTTGTGCCATGTGGTCGATATTGAAAATAGAAAGATTATTGATGGCAGCAGCCTCTTCCAGCACGGAAGTCAGGTAGTTAACTGCCATATTATATTCACCAAAATTACTGCGGCGTATAGGTTCATATTCTCTGTGCATACGCTCAGCTAAAAGGTGTTGATACCATTCCTCCACTTCACTCACAGCTGTCTGCCGCGGCTGCGAAGGAAAATCAAAGCCCTGTTTAACCATGTCAGCTCCTCGTTTATTATTCTTTATGTTAAAAAATTCTTCCCCCATTTTTTGTCAAAAAAAATTAGTATGAAGCGATATTTACATTTATGTTTTCTTTATGAATAAAATAAAAAAGGCAGCCTTGATAAAGGCTGCCTATCCGTTAAATATAAGTCAGAAATTATTTTTTAACAGTAACTGTGCGGCAACTTATTGTGAAAGAGCCAAGAATTGAAGTAATCAAGCCATCTACAAATGTTTGCTGGGTAATAATTTCGTAATCCTGAACGTCCCCAGCCATTTGATTTGTGTCAACAGTGTTAAGTGGAGCTAAGCCATAAACAGCATACCATTGTCTTTGAGAGATAACGTCTCCGCCCTGAGCACCTTTACCAATTTTGTGGATATTGGTTGAACATGAAACTACAAAAAGCATAGTAATAACAACTAAAACTACAAGAATCTTTTTCATGATATTTTCTCCTTTTTTTGTTCGATTGTACTTATAGCAGACTCAATACTTCTGCTATAGTCATTATATATATTTAACGGAATAATAAAATGAAATTCAATAATATGATCTTGATTTTGATGGAGCAAAATGAGTATGATATTATTTTCATCGGAAAAAATTAACTGATGAAAGAGCAGATCATCTTTGAGAAATTCAGTTTGTGATTGCAGAGTCATTGTTGTGTTTTTAAAAATGTCTTCCTGACGAGTATTAACGTTCTGCTTCACAATATCAAGGAATAATAATGAGTTATTTTCCTTGTTTAAAAATATATTACAAAACAAACTATCGATCTCGAAGGGTAATTTCTGCAGAATACCGGATAAAGATTTAATCTGGTTATTTACATACTTCATACCAGCAGGCGGTTTAAAGTAATAACCAGTCTCAAATATGTTATACTCGGCTTCTACTCGTGTACTGTCGAAAGTAAACTCCATTTGGAGTGCACTTTCATTACTTTTCTTTCCTGAGGTGCAGGAACAGAAAAATAAAACAACTATAAAAGCAATTATGATTATATATTTATTCATGAAACTAAAAATATATATGCTAAAGTAATCAGTCAAGATAAATTTGAATATGAAAATTCTTTCCATTGTAAACACGGGTAGAAGCTGAACGTAATTACTTCAAGTATCAGTCTTAAAGTGCAAATCTGTAACAATGATTTTTTTCTCCCCCTATCCTGCGATTACAAAAAAAAGGCAGATGCAGAGATTTTGATTGACAGGAGTTGAACGGGTCAGGGAACAATGCATGTGATGAGTAACCATGAAGAGGGTTATTCGTTATAGTTCTAATGAGTAAATAGACAAAAATGCGATAAAGGAAGGAAAGATGACGGGAAGCGAGACAAATATACTGATGATAGCAGCAAAAGGCGGATTTTTGATGCTGGTGCTGCTGGTGATTTCAATAGCAGCAATAGCCATAATTATTGAGCGGCTTATCAGTTTAAAGAAACTTTCGGGCAGTAACAGGCTTTTAATGGAAGAAGCTCTGGCAGCACTTAGTGAAAGCAGACCGGAACTGGCTATTCAACTGTGTGAGGACAAGGCAAATGTGCCGATTTCTGGTTTACTGATAGAGACTATTGATAATCTGGATGCTCCTCTGCATGAGCTGGAAACTATAATGGAAATAGAAGCCGGCAAGCAGGGCAGCAGGATCCAGAAGAATCTGGGTACTCTTTCATCCTTTGCGGCAGTAGCTCCTTTGATCGGATTTCTGGGTACGGTAACCGGTATGGTGAAGGTATTTATGAAGATTGGCGAGACAGGTGGCGGTGTGGATATTGGGATTTTGGCAAATGGCATCTGGGAAGCTTTACTCACAACCATTGGCGGTCTCATCGTGGGTATTGTCTGCATTCTTTTTTATAATTATCTGATTGGAAAAACAGAGCAGATAGCTGCTGACTTGGAAGAAGGATTAGGCAAACTGATGATCAATATCAGGAGATTGCGCCATGAAGATTAAATTGAAGATGAAAAGATTATCTTCAGTAGCCTTGATCTCATTTACAGATGTGATCTTTTTACTCTTGATATTTCTTTTAATCTCTACGAATTTTGTGACTCATTCCGGGATAAAGGTTAATCTGCCGGGTTCCAGCAGTAAGCAGAATGAGTTTAATAGAAACCTGAGTGTAACGCTTACAAAAGCTGATGAGATTTTTATTGCTGACGAATTTGTTGCCTGGGAAGATGTGACAGCTTACCTTACCAGACTGCTGGTGGCTGACCCGGAGCAGGTAGTAGTGATCCGGTCTGATGAAGATGTATCACTCAAGAAAGTAATAAAACTCCTCGATCTGGTGCAAATGACAGGCACGAACCGCTTCTTTATTGCAACTGAACTGGAACAAGGTAATAAAAAGGACTAAAATACATGCAGGAAAGAAATTCTGAAAGGTTAGCTGTGATTGTGTCGCTGGCATTACATTTAATGCTGGCAGTAATCTTGTTTTATTCCAGATTTGAGATAATTATAGCTCCGGTGCAGAAACTGATAGAAGTAGTGAATTATGGTGTGCAGCAGCCCAGTGAAACGGGTTCCAATACGCAGCAGCCCAGCGGGATGAAAAACCCGCTTTCTAATCCGGTACGTGGTGCAGTATCCAGCACTGCTCCTGATAATATCAATTTACCAAAAACTACCACTAATTCCGAGCAGGAGTTTCTGGACCCTGTCAATGACCGGGCAGCCTGGACTGATTTGCAGGAAACCAATATTGCCGGCAATACCAGAAACAAAGTCAGTAGCGGATTGGATACACCGGCTTTAAGTGCCAGCCCCGCTCAACCTGAAACAGAAAAGGCGAGTGTTACGGCAGATCGTGATTTTCTGGCTGACCTGAGAAAACGGATAGCAGCGGAAGACAGCGATAGCGGTGGATATACTCTTAGTGGAGAAATCATTAACCGCAAAATACTTAGTAAGGTAATCCCTGAATACCCTGCCGGATTGCAGCAAAGCAGTGAAGTGGAAATCCAGTTTGAAGTCAATCCTGACGGCAGCGTAGGAGAAAATATTGTGATTACGCGTAAAGGCGGGCCTCAGCTTGATCAGGTAAGCCTGGAAGCACTCCGCAAATGGCGTTTTAATCCTATCAGTGGTGAACATATTCAAACCGGGAACATTACTTTTAGCTATAAACTGGAATAAAAGAGAATTGCAAATATTATGAATAGAATTTTAACTGTCATCAATGCTGAAGCAGCTCAGAGCGAATTGAAAAAGATCAATGTGTCCTCTGGTGGAATAGAATCCATGTATCCCAAAATGAATGGGATCTGCCTGAAACTGGAAAATGTCCATCTGGCGGCAGCTAATATCCTGAAACAGGAGATGCTTTCGCTGGGCGGTGATGCTGCGGTAGCGCGGGGGGTAGTGAATGGCACCGTGCCTGAGAGTGAAGTGATCCTGATCGGCAATGAAATAAAGCTGAAAAGACTGGCGGATAAGCTTGCCTGGCAGCAATTCTTTAAACTGCCGCAGATCAGACTGGATATTCTGCGGCTGCTGCAAAACCGGTCAGGTAGAGCGATCAGCAATAGGATAATTAACGGGAAACCCCTTGATCTGCATGAAACTCAAATTATGGGAGTACTGAATGTAACACCGGATAGTTTCTCGGACGGAAATAAATATTTAGAGCCGGAAGCAGCTTTGCAGCAGGCACTGAAAATGGAAGCCGAAGGTGCTGTTATAATTGATATCGGCGGAGAATCTACCCGTCCCGGTGCTGCAGCAGTGAGTGCTCAGGAGGAAATTGCCCGGGTTGTTGAAGTGATAAAGAAGATAAGACAGCATAGTAAGGTGATAATTTCCATAGATACCACTAAGGCAGAAGTTGCCAGAGCAGCTTTAACTGCCGGGGCAGACATGATCAATGATATATCTGCTCTGCGTTTTGACCCTGAAATGATAAGAGTGTTACAGGATTTCCCCCAGACAGGGATTATACTGATGCACATGCAGGGCACACCTCAGACTATGCAGCAAAAACCTGAGTATGATGATACGATCAGAGAAATCCTGAGCTTTCTCGGCGAAAGGATAGATTATGCCACTTCCAGAGGAATAGAACGCCAGCGAATATTCATTGACCCCGGGATCGGCTTCGGCAAAAGACACTCAGACAATCTTATCATCCTGCAAAGACTGGCAGAATTTCATTGCCTGGATTGCCCGGTGCTCCTGGCAGCCTCCCGCAAAAGTTTTATTGGAAAAATTTATGTAAGTACTGCAGAAGACAGGGAAGAGGGCACCTTAGCTGCCACAGCCATGGCAGCATCAGCAGGAGTTCATCTGGTGCGAGTTCACGATGTAAAGCAAAATCAAAGACTGCTGCAGGTGATGCAGGCTGTGAGGAATGCTCAATGAATTTTCTCACGCCGGGATTTAACGATATAATAGACATATCTCTGATTGCTCTACTGCTGTTTCTGGGTATGCAGTTCTTTAAACGAAACGGTAACTTGCAGTTATTTGGTTTTCTACTGATTTTATTGTTGAGTTATTTTCTTACTACACTCTTTGAGCTGAAGATGATGACCTATGTATTGAATCAGATCAAAAACTACTGGTTTCTGGTATTCATCATTCTTTTTCAGCCGGAAATTCGGGGAGTACTGGCAAAATTCAATCAGCGATACAACTTAATGAAACTATTCCAGCAGAAGCAGGGAGATATCTATCCTAAAATCCTGAATGCTGTAAAAGCTTTATCATTGCGAAGCAAAGGTTCATTGATCGTGATAGAGCGGAATAACAACCTAGATAAATTTATGGAATCTGGTGAAATACTTGATTCTGCCATCTCAGTAAAACTGCTGCTCACGATTTTTGATAGCCGCAGCCTGCTTCATGATGGAGCTGTGGTAATTCGGAATAGACGGATTCATGCCTGCAAAGTAGTATTACCGCTTTCGGAGAATCTGGATTACACTCGCGAACATGGCACCAGGCATCTGGCTGCCATTGGCATATCAGAGCACACCGATGCAGTGGTAGTGATCACTTCAGAAGAAACCGGCAGAATATCACTGGCAAAACGAGGCGTTTTACATTCTAACCTCAGTCTTGATGAACTTACCCAAATGTTGAAAGATGAAACTAAATAGACTCAGTATTGCCATCACCGGCGGAATAGGCAGTGGCAAGAGCGAGGTGTGCCGCTGGTTTCGCGACCAAGATATACCGGTAGTCTCTGCGGACAGCCTGGGACATGAGCTGCTGAAATCAAAAAGTGTGCAGGATGTGTTAAGGACAATATTTGGCGATGAGATCTGGGTTAATAACCAGATAGACCGTAATATCCTGGGAAATATTGTTTTTGAGAATGAAGAAAAAACTGCAAAACTGAATGAGATCATGCACCCCAGAATTATTAATAAATTAAAAAAAACTCTGAAAAACCAGTCAGCCGAAATTGCTATTTACGAAATACCACTGCTGTTTGAAGCCGGACTGGAAAATTTATTTGACATTATAATGACTGTCTGGGCAAGTGAAGATGTGCGGATAGATCGCTTGAAAAAGCGTCCCGGGATGACAGAAGCCAAAATGGATAAGATTATGGCACAGCAATGTTCTAAACTGGCAGCTATTGCCAGATCAGATTATGTGATTGAGAATAATGGCAGTATTGCAGAACTGGAAACTGCAATAACTGAGCTATATAAAAAATTGAAGGAAAGATTATGAAAAAGACCGTATTGATCATAGCTATCATGCTTCTCGGCTTTAGTTTATGGGGTGGAGTATGTGACGGCTATTATAATGACCCCGATTTCCGGTTACCCTCATTATTTAATGAGAATAACTTTAAGATGAGCCATTCTCTAACCTTCTCCAGCGGCGTAAGTTCCACAGGTGACGGCTATTACTCTAATACTTATACTAATCACCTGAATTTTAAGCTACATAAAAATCTTGATTTTAAGCTTAACCTTAATTTTGTGAATGACGGTACTATGAACTTTAATCAGGATTATGACGTTAACTGGAATAGTGACAATGCCTCTCATATCATCCCGGAATTTCAGCTCGAATGGCGTCCTTCTGAAAATACAACCCTGCGTATCCAGTTTGAACAGCATAATTATATGAATCGCTGGCATAACAGCTTCTTTGAAGATGACGATCCCTTTATTTCTGACAAATAAATGAGGTTTCTTTATCCGATTGCAATAGTACTTGTGATCATTTCTGCTTTTGCAGACAGAAAAAAAACGCAGCAGTCTCTCAAACTTGCCTGGAAGAAATTCTTCTCTATATTACCCGGTTTCCTTACCATGATCTCTCTTCTGGCGGTTATCACTCTTATATTCCCTTTGGAAAAAACCGGTGAATTGCTCACTGCTCATGCTAACTGGCTGGGATTACTGATTGCCCTGTCTATTGGCAGCGCGATATTTGTTCCAGGCTTTATTGCCTATCCTCTTTCTGCGGTTTTACTGGAAAATGGCGTCCCTTATTATATAATTGCCGGATTCACCACCAGTCTGATGCTGGTAGGTTTTGCCAGTTTACCAATAGAAATAGCTTATTTCGGTAAGAAAACAGCGATAATCCGCAATGTTTGCGGCTTCTTTTTGTCCCTGCTGATATCTATTGTCATTGGTTTTTTATACGGTGAGTTTTAGTGAAAAAGTTCAAAAACACGCTCTCCTGGCTCATTCCTGCAATGGTTATTGGCTTTGCCACTGGTGCCAGATTCAGCGGCTTCACACCGGGGGCAGAACTTTTTAATAATCTCTGGCAATACTTGAAAACACTACTGCTGCTCCTGCCGCCAGTATTTATTATCATTGGTCTATTCGAAGTTTGGATTCCTCGTAAATATATTGAAAAGCACTTTGGCGAAAGTCACGGGATCAGCGCCTGGATATGGCTGATGCTGCTGGCTTCTACGATTGTGGGCGGATTATATGTCTCTCTACCTCTGGCATACAGCCTCTATCAGAAAGGAATAAGACTGCGACTCGTATATGGTTTTCTGGGATTCAGCACGATCTGCCGTATCCCCATGACTTTCTTTGAAGCATCCTTCCTGGGGCTTAAATTCACCATTATCAGATATATAGTTGCCATCCCACTGATCATACTCTCCTCCATGCTCATCGAAAACATTAATAGAAATTAATTAGAAATCATCTTAGCAAGTCAGGAATTTTAAAGATACTCCGAAAAGGTTGAACGATCTCCAGACAGTCTCGATTTACCGGGATAATGTAATGTAAGAATTATACCACGAAAACCACTAAAAAGACACGAAAGAATGTAATGTAAAAAAAAGACGAACTCATTTTCTCCTTCTTCATTTCATAAGTGTTGAATACGCGGAAAAAGATTTATTCTGAGATGAGTACATCTCCGGTCATGGCTTCTGGAATTTCAATACCCATGATCTTCAGGATAGTAGGAGCTACATCAGCTAATTTCCCGCTATTCACCTGATAATTCTGCTTATCAGTGAGAGAGATGATCACCGGCACTGGATTAGTGCTGTGCTGAGTGAGGATTTCTCCATTATCAGTTAACATCTGGTCAGCATTACCGTGGTCTGCGATCAATATCACGTTATAATCATGCTCCCGGGCAGCAGCCAGGATGTCTGGCAGACATTTATCTACAGTTTCTACTGCTTTTACTGCAGCATCGAAATTTCCAGTGTGCCCCACCATATCCGGATTGGCAAAATTCGTAATGATCAGGCTGTACTCAGATTTGTTTATCGCTTTCACAAGCTCATCTTTCACTTCAAAAGCACTCATCTCAGGCTGCTGGTCATAGGTTTCTACCTTAGGTGAAGGAACCAGAATCCTGTCCTCACCGTCAAAAGGTTTTTCCAGACCGCCATTAAAGAAGAAGGTTACATGAGAATACTTTTCAGTTTCTGCCAGGTGCAATTGCTTAAGACCATAGTTACTAATAGTTTCTGCCAGTGTGTCAGGGTATTTCTCGGGTGGAAATGCCACTTCCACATAACCATTAAAATCTATATCATATTCCCGGAAAGAGACAAACTTAAGGTTATGGAAATGCTTATGCCTGAAAAGACTAAAATCAGGAAGAATAAAGCTGCGGGTAAGTTGTCTGGCACGATCTGCCCGATAATTAAAGAAGATAATACTGTCATCATTAGAGATTTTGGCAATCGGTTTGCCTTTTTCTGTGATAATAGAAGGCGGGATAAATTCATCAGTGATATCCTGATCATAATAGCTGTCTATCACTTCCTCTGCCGAAGAAAAGTAATCTCCTTTGCCATAAACCATAGCATTGTATGCCTGATGTGTCCTGTGGATATTCTTATCCCTGTCCATGGCATAAAATCTGCCTGATACGGTTGCGATTTTATAAATTCCGGTTTCCTGCAGTTTCTTCTCCGCCTCAGCCAGAAAATCCTTTCCGCTATGAGGCAAGGTATCTCTGCCATCCAGAAAAGCATGAAGATATACCTTAGTAAGTCCTTTTTCTTTTGCCATTCTCAGGATGGGCCAAATATGTTCCATTGTGCTGTGCACATTTCCAGTTGAAAGCAAACCTATAAGATGGAGATTACTATTATTTTTCTGGGCATGTTCAATTCCGCTTATAAGTGCTTCATTTTTGCAGAAGCTACCTTCCTGGATATACTTGTCTATTTTCAGGTTCTGTTGATAGATTATTCTGCCAGCTCCAATATTCAGATGCCCCACTTCCGAATTTCCCATAACACCATCAGGCAGCCCAACCGGTATGCCGCTGGCTATAAGCTGATTATGAGGCGTAGTATCTCTGAACTGCCTGTAATTCGGCATCTTTGCTGCTTCAATCGCATTGCCATAACTGCTTTTGTTTATCCCAAACCCATCAAAAATCAACAATAACACTTTTTTATATTTCATATCTTTTCCTTTAATACCATATATATATAGCTTAGCGGAAAATCCCACTAAGGCAATAAAGCAAAATCTGGCTGATGCTATCTGCTGTCAAAGGAAATCAGCTTTTTACAAAGAAAGTTGACTAAAGAAATGAAATTTTCAAATTGACAATCACAAAGAAATATAAGGAAAATGAAGATGAAGAAATTGTTATTATTAATACTGATAAGTTTAGTAGTCATTTCCGGATGTACAAAACAGAAAAAAACAGATAGCTCCGAAAAGGTGGAAGTAGTATTCTGGCATGCCATGGGCGGGCCTTTGGGCGATGCTCTCACCATGCTGATAAAAGAATTCAATGATTCCCATAGTGACATATACATAAATGCTATAGCTATGGGTAATTACACAGCTCTTTCTCAAAAGATCATGGCAGCAGTGCAAACTGGAAACCAGCCGGACATCAGCCAGGTGTATGAATCCTGGACTTCTAATATGATGGAAGGTGATGTTCTGCGTCCCGTGGCAGAATTTATTGCTGAGGACGATAGTTTCGGGGATGAAGACCTGGCAGATTTCTATCCGGTATTCATTAATTGCAATACTATTGATGGTCAGCTGGTCAGTTTCCCCTTTAATAAATCGGTGCGGGTGATGTATTATAACAAAGATATCCTTTTCCAGAATAATCTTGACCCTAATAAACCGCCTAAGGACTGGTCTGAATTCCGCCAGATGTGCCGTGACCTTACTTTAGATATCGATGGTGATGGCACACCTGACCGCTATGGCACTACTATCAAGATCAATGCCTGGCAATTTGAAAACCTGCTGCTGCAGGCTGGTGGTGATATTCTTTCTGAAGACGGCACCAAACCGCTGTTCAATAGTACTGCCGGGGTGGAAGCCTTAGAATACCTAACTGGGATATTGAATGTTGATAAAACAGCCTATATCTCACCTGGCTATGATGGGCAGAATGACTTTCTGGCAAGTAAAGTGGTCTTTTATGAGGATTCCAGCGTCTCTATCGCCTATATGAAGAATATTGGGATAGATTTTAATATGGGAATAGGCTCAGTACCCATAAAGGATACCAAAAGAAACCTGATCAGCGGGACTAATGTAGCTATCTTCAAATCAAAAGATAAAAGGGTGGAACTGGCAGCCTGGGAATTTGTAAAATGGTTCACTTCTGCTGAGATCACTGCTAAATGGAGCGAATACACCTATTATATGCCGGTGCGTAGAAGTGCTTTCCAGCAGCCGAATATCAAGAAAAGACTGCTCTCCAATCCGGAGATCAAGGCTGTATATGATCAACTGGAATTTTCTACCTTTGAACCCCAGATATCTGAATGGTTTGAAACTCGTAAAAACCTGGAAGACCAGGTAATAGAAAAAGTGCTCCGAGGTGCCAGCACACCCCAAGCTGCTCTTGATAAAGCTGCCAAAAATCTAACAAAGATGTTAGCTGAAAAATAATTAATCTCACGAATAGGAGGTGAGGAATGTTTAGTCATCAGGAGATTAGACATTCGAGCATAACCAGATGCCGGATGCTGATCTAAAATAAGAAATTAATGGAGAAATTATGAATATAAAGATTAAATTCCCGGATGGGAATATCAAAGAATACCCCAGCGGTATTTGCGCTTTGGAGGTCGCTCAAGGCATCTCACAGGGCTTGGCTGACCAGACAATTGCTGCCAGGATAAATGGCAGACTGGTGGATGTGAATCTGCCCATCAGGCAGGATGCCAGCCTGGAACTGCTCAAGTTTGAAAGTGAAGCCGGACAGGAAGTATACTGGCATTCCACAGCACATCTTATGGCTCAGGCGGTGCAGCAGCTTTTCCCCGAGGTGAAAGTTACTATTGGTCCCGCTATCGAGAATGGATTCTATTATGATTTTGATAAACCGGTGCCCTTCACAGATGAAGACCTGCTGGCTATTGAACAGCGGATGCAGGAACTGGCAAAGCAGAATCTGGAATACAAACGCAGTGAAGTATCGCGTAATGAAGCAATGGAGCTTTTCCGCCAGATGGGTGAAACCTATAAACTGGAAATTCTGGCAGAAATCCCTGAAAACGAAACAATCTCGCTCTATAAGCAGGGAGAATTCGTTGATCTCTGCCGTGGTCCGCATATTATTCACACTGGTAAGATAAAATCTATCAAGCTGCTGAAAACTTCTGGAGCCTACTGGCGTGGTGACAGTCGTAATAAGATGCTGCAGCGTATATATGGCATCAGTTTTCCTTCCAAAAAATTGCTCAAGAAGCATCTGAGTGATCTGGAAGAAGCTAAAAAACGTGACCATCGCCGTATTGGCATTGATCTTGATCTCTATTCCATCAGTGATGAAATAGGACCCGGGCTGGTGCTCTGGCATCCTAATGGTGCCATGATCAGAAACATTGTGGAGGATTTCTGGAGAAAAGAACACCTGAAAGCCGGTTATAAACTGGTTTATTCTCCGCATATTGGTAAAAAGCAGCTCTGGGAGACCAGCGGGCATCTGTTTTTTTACAAAGACAGCATGTTTGCTCCCCTTGATGTAGAAGGACAGGAATATTACCTGAAACCTATGAACTGCCCCTTCCACATCGCTATCTATAATTCCCAAAGACGCAGTTATCGCGAATTGCCGCTGCGACTCGCTGAATTGGGTACTGTGTATAGATATGAGAAATCCGGTGCGCTGCATGGACTGATGCGGGTGCGGGGCTTCACTCAGGATGATGCCCATCTCATCTGTACGGAAGATCAGGTGGAATTGGAAGTGGAGAAGCTGATCAAATTCTCGTTTATGATGCTGAATTCCTTTGGCTTTGAAAATTATCAGGTCTATCTAAGTACTAAGCCGGAAAAGGCAGTTGGCGAAGATAAAGACTGGCAGATTGCTACAGAGTCATTGATGCACGCTTTGCATCATCAGAATATCACCTACTCCGTTGATGAAGGCGGAGGCGCATTTTATGGTCCTAAGATAGATATCAAGATCAAAGATGCTCTTAACCGCAGCTGGCAATGTACCACTATCCAGTTTGATTTCAATCTTCCTGCCAGGTTCAATATGGAATACACAGGAGCAGATAATGCCCCTCATCGTCCCTTTGTTCTCCATCGTGCTCTGCTGGGCTCAGTAGAACGCTTCTTTGGCACGCTTATAGAGTATCATGGCGGAAATTTCCCGCTCTGGTTATGCCCGGTGCAGGTGAAAATATTGCCTATCTCAGATAATTTCCTTGAATATGCCCAAATGATAGAAAGCGAATTACTGCAGCACGAGATCAGAGCCGAAGTGGATTATCGTAATGAAAAGATAGGCTTTAAGATCAGAGCCGCAGAATTGCAGAAGATACCCTATATGTTCATTGTAGGAGCCAAGGAAGTGGAAAATCAGCAGGTAGCAGTTCGCCGCCACACTGAAGGCGACCTGGGTTCTTATGACCTTGCAGGGGCTATCGAACTGCTGCAGTCAGAATTAAAGAAAAAATAACTTATATAACCCGAAGCCCGGGCAAAATTACCCGGGCTTCTTTTATTGAGTAAATTATGGATATACTAGAAACTATCAGACAGGAATTAAGGCGTGAAGCCCAGTCAATCGAAGCAGCAGCCCAAAAGGTCAGTGAATCAGCCGCTCAGGCTGTGGAACTTATCTATAACTGCCCCGGCAAGATCGTGGTCACAGGTATGGGAAAAACCGGTATCATCGGTAGAAAGATTGCTGCCACTCTGGCAAGCACCGGCACTACTGCCATATATCTGCATCCTGCTGAAGGTATTCATGGTGATCTGGGCATGGTGCAGACCGGTGATGTGGTTATCGCTATTTCCTATAGCGGTAATACCAGCGAAGTGATCCAGATCATTCCCTATCTTCATTTCCATAAAATTCCCATTATTGCTATCACCGGCAATCTGGATTCACAGCTTGCCAATAGCGCTGAAGTAGTGCTGGATGGCTCTGTGCCTGCCGGATTTGAACCTTTTGGCTTAGTGCCTACCTGCAGCACTACGGTTGCTCTGGCTCTGGGCGATGCCCTGGCTGTAGCTCTGTTGAAGAAACGTGATTTCAGAGAAGAAGATTTTGCCCGATTCCATCCCGGAGGCACGATAGGCAGAAAACTGCTGCTGAAAACCAGCGATCTTATGCACACAGGCAGTGCTATTCCGCTGGTGAACGCTCAGGCTGGGCTTGATCTGGTGGTGCTGGAAATGACTGGTAAAAAACTGGGCTGTACCTGTGTGACAGAAGATAACGGTGTGCTCTGCGGAATTGTGACTGATGGTGATCTAAGACGTCTGATCAGCAGGGGTATTATCGGTTTACAGCAGACTGCCCGTGAGATCATGACGCCTGCTCCGGCGACTATTCAGGCAAACGCTCTCGCTGTAGATGCCCTCAATCTGATGGAAGATAAAAAAATTACTGTATTACCGGTAGTTGATTTGCAGAAGATTCCCACAGGTATCATTCACATGCACGATCTTATCCAGGCAGGAGTAGTAGGGTAATCTAATCATTCAGCATCGAACAAAACTAACAAAACGAACTTATTTAAGCAGATAGATTTCATCTATTTGTTAAGTATTGATTGTTCTTAAATTTGGTATTCAATGGTAAATCCTGCTTTATTGTTAGGAAAATTTATTAAAAGGCCCAGTTTGTACCCTGTGATTGTCAAATAATTAAGTAGCTGTGCTTTATGGAAGTCAATTATCTCATTAACAGCTTTCAACTCAATTATAATCTTTTCGTCAACAACTATATCTGCTATATAATCACCAATTACATGTCCTTTGTAATTAACTGATAATTGCTTTTGTGTTTCAACAAGGAATCCAGATTTTTCTAATTCCAAAGCTAACGCACTTTCATAAATTTTTTCCAGAAAACCATTTCCAAGAACTTTTCTAACTTCTATGCAAGCCTGTTTTATTAGATAATATTTATCTTTATAAATTATATCCAAGATTCCTCCTTTTTTTTGTCACGATTAATAACGCAAGTTTTTAAGAGCAAAGATTTTAACGCAAGGAATTTAATATTTTAGGAAAGATGCCTCCATTTAGAGGTACTTTCAGAATCAAAAAAAAATATAGATAAATTAATCCAGTAAGTTATAATTGTCTTTTAGTTCGTCTTGTTCGTTGTCTTTTTAGTTGCTCAAAATCTTTTTTTTAAGCATCGAACAAAACTAACAAAACGAACTTTTTTAAGCAGCAAATAATTACTATTTACATTGATTTCTCTCCGTCTTTTAGTTCGTCTTGTTCGTTGTCTTGTTAGTTGCTCAAAATCTCTTTTTTTAAGC
>JAIPGP010000056.1 GCA_021735645.1 Candidatus Cloacimonadota bacterium | reverse complement strand
GCTGGGTATTTTCAGGGGCGCAGATGACGACCATTATCAGCAGATTCCAGCATGATATATTTCTCAGATTGAAATTTGGAATAGATTAGTTGATTGGTCGTAGTTCTCGCCCCACTTTCGGAGTACCGCCAGCGGTGCAACTCCTACTTAACTGGTCAATTATCATTAAAATTCCTGCTATGAAAACAAAAAAAACAGGGGGATGCCAGTTTTTATTAAAAATATTGAATAATTTGACGCTGAACACATATTTTAGAATTTTTACTTGTCTAAATGTAAGAAGAAGGTAAAATGCGGGATTTATTAATTGAAGTTTTCAGACATGCAGTAATGATCACCGGCTTCGTGTTTGTGATGATGCTGGTGATTGAATATGTAAATGTGCAGACAAAGGGAGTCTGGCAGGTTTTTTTAAACAGCTCACCCTGGATACAATACTTCCTTGCTGCTGCCCTGGGTGCTGTTCCAGGCTGCCTGGGTGCTTTCACAGTAGTTACCATGTTTTCACATGGTGTAGTTTCGTTAGGTGCAGTGGTGGCTGCCATGATAGCTACCAGCGGTGATGAAACTTTTGTGATGTTGGCTATGATACCTGGCAAAGCGGTTCTGATAATTATCCTCACCTTCGCTATTGGCATCATTGCTGGTATATTAACTGATAAATTCTTCCCGAAACTCAGCAGACTAAATAATTTTGGGCAGTTACCTATTCATGCCGAAGAAAAATGCAAATGCTTTCCTCAGGATAACATCTTCAAATACATGCGTGCACCTTCTATGCCCCGTATCCTGCTGATTGTGATTATTCTTATGTTAGTTGCAGGTATAGGCACAGGCTCTATTGCAGGTGATATGAAATCATGGCTGAAAGCAACTGTATATTTCGCCTGCTTTATCTCTTTGTTCATCGTGATCACGGTGCCGGAACACTTCCTGCTGGCTCATCTCTGGCAGCATATCGTGAAAGTTCATATTCCACGTATCTTCCTCTGGACTCTTGGCACTCTGCTGGTGATTCATATTCTCATGAACTACCTCGACGTTAATTCCTGGATCGAAACCAATATCTATATCGTTCTGCTGGTTGCTCTATTAGTAGGGCTGATCCCCGAATCGGGTCCGCACCTTGTCTTTATTTCACTCTTTGCGGCAGGAACAATTCCCTTCAGTATTCTTCTGGCAAATTCCATTGTCCAGGATGGGCATGGTATGATACCTATGCTGGCTGAAAGTAAGAAAGGTTTTATCGCTGTGAAACTGATCAATCTGGCAGTGGGAGCGATCATAGGTTTCATAGCTCTAACTGTCGGCTGGTAATTTTATAAAAATTTCTACCCAGCACTTTCACCCAGCTATATGCCAGAGCAACAAAGCACAATCCCACAAATATATGTGAGATTACGCCTTGTTGATCTGGCTGAATTGGAGAGATAGTTTAATGATAAATAAATTATACTTGACTGAAAAATATTACATAATAAAGAATAAAAACATACCAGAGTCGGAGGGATTATGATCAAATATGTTCCTGAATATATTTTTCAGAAATATGAAGAGGGAGTCTATCAGGGTTATTTCCAGGGTTATGCTCTTTTTTTTGACATAAAGGATTTTACCCGGATAACAGAGTCATTAACCCGTAAAGGGCAAAAAGGTGCAGAAGTAATTAACAAGATACTTGAAGATGCTTTTTCGCCAGTGATTAGAGCTATAGAATCCCAGGGTGGTTTTGTAACCGGTTTTGCTGGTGATGCCTTTATGGCAGTATTTGACCAGGTATCTGGAGATCGGATACTATCAGTATATCAGATAATCAAAGAAAGTCTGGCAACTGCTCCAGTTCTGCCGGAAGTGGGTGAGGACTTTCGGATAGATGCGAGGTTGACGGTATGTTTTGGAGAGATACGCTGGATAATATTAAAAAATGAGTATCAGAATGAGTATTTTTTTTATGGAAGTGCTATAGAAGAGTGTAATGCTTTTGCGGACTTGAAGCAGGACGTAATATTTTCAGAGGCTGCAGCAGAAGATATTGGAATAGATAACTTCTTGGTGCGGAATGAGGTAAATGTCCCGCTGGATAACAACTATAAGATAATGCGAGCCCGTAGAAGGAAGTATGTTTACACGAAGCAGACAGTTCAATCCTTTCTAAATAAATTTTTGCAGGATTACCGGGCAGAGAATGAGATCAGAGATATTTCCAATGCTTTTATCTATCTTGATAAAATAGAATTTGAGCAGCTTAATGATGTAATCGGGCAGATCGAGATGCTGGCTGGGAAATATTATGCTTTTTTCAATAAACTGGATTATTCAGATAAGGGGTTACTGGGAATATTGATATTTGGAGCTCCCCGTAAATATGAAAAGACACTAAATAGAATGATGTATTTTGTGGCAGAATTAATGTGCATTTCCACAGATATCAAGCTGGGAATCTCCAGTGGCAGGGTATATGCCGGCTTCACTGGGACTCCTGAGTGTCAGGAATATACTATTCTGGGATATCCACCGAATCTGGCATCACGATTGATGATGAAAGCAAAGCTGGGGGAGACGCTGGTTGATGTTTTCTCTTATGAGCAATTGCTGAACAGATATAATTTCAGCCCTCTGGGTAATATCAGCATGAAGGGTTTTGCCAGTGAATTACCAGTTTACAGGTATGAGGGTGAAAAGCAGAATGCTGAGGATTCCGGTCTGGGAGTTTTCTGCGGCAGAAAAGAGGAATTAGCGACAATTCTAAGCAGTTTGAAAAGAGAAATTTCTCTAGAGGAAATTGAAGAGCCTGGATTTGAAATTATTTATATACATGGTGATCCGGGAATGGGTAAAAGCCGCTTAGTGAAAGAAGTTCGTCGCAGTCTGTATCCCGATGAAGTGGAATGGTGTTGTCTTTTATGTGACGGAATATTGAAGCAGCCCTATTCTCCAGTAATCAAATATTTAAAGGAATATTTTCATTATAATCAGAAATTGTCAATTGAAGATAATAAATCCCGTTTTTCCTCAATCTGGGAGGAGTTAACAGGAGAAGATCTGGAAATGGCGAGGATAGAGAGTCTGATCGGTCAGTTATTGGGTTATCGCTGGCAAGGCTCGATCTGGGAGCTATTACCCCCTGCCGCACGTCCTTTGCAGGAGCGTAAAGCACTTGTAACATTCTTTTTGAAGCTGGCAGAAACCCGGAAGGTGGTAATTCATCTGGAGGATGGTCAATGGATAGACAGCGAGACTCTGGAAATGATGCAGGCTCTGTGTGCAGAAGGCAGTCGTCAGATAATTATCCTGTACTGCTGCCGCAGTTCAGAAACCGGCAAAATTATTCAGCAGGATTTTCCGGAAGCCAGGGAAGAACATCTTCACCTGCAGCCTTTATCTGAATCAGCAGCAACAGAACTGGTGCTGCAAATTGTAGATTTAGCAGAATTACCGGAAAAAACCGAGGAGCTAATTCTGCAGAAAGGGCAGGGGAATCCTTTATTTCTAGAGCAGACCGCCTTGTATTTGCAGGAGCAGGATTATCTGGATGCGGCAGGAAACCTGAAAAAAGATGTGGAAATGGTAACGGCTTTTGGCATTACTGATATCATAGGCGCCCGTATAGATAACCTCACGGAACAGATACGGAAGCTGGTGTATTATGCCAGCGTACTGGGTGTGGAATTTGATATTCCAGTGTTATCTTATATGATTGATCATAAACTGGAAGAGGAAACCGATGAAGTAGTGCAGAATTGCATCTGGATAAGGCTGAAAGAGCTGCATTTTATCTTTGCCCAGATACTATTCCGGGATACTGCCTACAACCGCTTGCTGGAAGAGAAGAAAAAGCAATTGAATTTGCTGGCAGCTGAGAGTTATGAAAAGATTTATAATAAAGAAGAAATAAGACCGTATTATGAGATGATAGGTTTGCACTATGAACGCGCTGAAATGCTGAAAGGAGCATATGCAAGTTATGCTGCCGCCTTTTTTGTTGCCTATCGCGATATGAGGCTAAAGAAAGCTCTG
The DNA here is from genome assembly GCA_021735645.1 of Candidatus Cloacimonadota bacterium. Lineage (GTDB taxonomy): Bacteria > Cloacimonadota > Cloacimonadia > Cloacimonadales > TCS61 > Stygibacter. The sequence continues at coordinate 21,191 of JAIPGP010000056.1, read as the reverse complement.
GAGCTGGCATGGAAATCGCTTAAAATCAAGGAAAAGGTACTGGAACCAGATGACATACTGATAGCTCAAAGTTATAATTGCCTGGGACTGGTTTATCATGCGATGGGTAAATATCACAAATCATTAAAATACACCTTGCAGGCATTGCCAATATTTGAAGAAAAAAATGCTAAGTTCCAGTTGATAATAGCTCTTTTAAATAATGCTGGAAATGCTTACAGTCTTTTGGGAGAATATGATAAGGCATTGGAATATCATGGAAAATCCTTGCTGATCAGGTCTATAGAATTAGGAGAGAAGCATCCTGATTTTGCTAAAAGCGTGATGCACATGGGAAATGTATATCTGCACATGGACAAAAATGAAGAAGCTCTGGAACATTATGAACGGGCACTGAAGATATTGCTGGAATGTGAGGAGGAAGTGCCGGGTAAACTGGTGATGTGCTATAGTAATATGGGATCTTTTTATTCCCAGAATAATCAGTTTGAAGAGGCATTGCACTATTTGGAGAAAGCATTACCTATCCTTAGTGAGCATGACAGTCTTGATAAACCTGGAGCTGCCGCCTTGTACCGTCAGATCGGAAATGCCTGGTGGGGCATGAAAAACCAGCGATTGGCTTTGGAGAATTTGAATAAATCATTAGAAATACTGGAACGGATTTATGGTAAAAATCATCCGGAAACAGCTACTACTTATGATTATATAGGCAGAGCTTACAGCGTAGGTGAAGAGAATGAAAAGGCAATTTATTATTTGAATAAGGCAATGAAAATATATCAGGAGAATTTTGGTATTGAGCACATAGCAACAGCTCATCTATTTTTCACCCTTGGTGAATGTTATTTTCAGATGAGTGACTATCAGAGTGCGAAAGAGAATCTGAAAATGAGTCAGAAAATATTGAAAAAGACCGCCGCAGATGGTGAACTTATCAAAGAGGTGGAAAGCTACCTCGCTAAAATCAGGAAGAGCATTAAATGAAAAACCCAAAGGAAATAAACCGGCAGGAATCAGGAAGCAAACTGAAAGAAGTTACAATGCTGCAGAATATCAGTCTGATGCTGACGAAGGAGCGTAATTTTGATAAGTTGTTTGGTTATGTATTAGATGCTGCCATAGAATATGCAAATGCCGAAGGTGCAACAATCTATATGGTGGATGATGAAGCAAAAGTGTTGAGATTTATCAAGGTCTATAATTCTGCCATGAATATTTCACTGAATGCCGAGGGCATCAACTGGCCCCCGATTCCGCTTTATGTAAATGATGATGAGCCAAATTTGAAGAATCTGGCTACACTTTGCTATCATAATCAACGTAGTTATAATATTCCAGATGTCTATGATCAGCAGATATTTGATAATAGCGGGACTTTGAAATATGATAAATTAAATTCCTACCGTACCCGTTCGATAGTAGCAATTCCGATGATGGATCATAAAAATAATATCATTGGTGTTATTCAACTGGTGAATGCCCATGATGGAGAAGGAAACTCCATTGCTTTTGATTCTCAGGAAATTGGTAATCTGGAGGTTTTAGCATCTTTTTCAGCTATTTTGATGAATAACCAGCTCTTGATCAAGAATATTCAGACTTCATTTCATCAGTTTATATCGTCTATTGCCTGGGCTATTGATAAAAAGTCTAAGCATTTCTCAGGGCATATAGCACGGGTGTCTGAACTGGTAGTTATGTTTGCCGATGAGATCAATAACTGTACGAGCGGGAAATCTAAATTTACAGATTTTGAATTTACAGAAGATGAACTGGAAGAGATCAATATTGCTGGTTTGATGCACGATCTGGGTAAGATCATCACACCAATGCATATTTTGGATAAGAGCAGCAAACTGCAAAAGATAACCGATAGGATCGAACTGGTGAAAGAACGGATTGACCACATTAGATCACTGGTGGAAATTGAATATGATCATGGCACTGTGAGAAAAAAAGCAGAAATGCAAGGTATTCTGCAGAAACTTGAGATATATGAAAATTTTCTGATAGCTGCCAATCCTGGCAGAAATTATCTTAAAGATATAGACCTTGAAATGCTGGCTGAAATTTATCAGTTCCGCTATTCACATAAAGGGAAAGAACGCTATATCATTACAGAAGATGAATATAAAAATCTGCTGATCCGCATAGGAACCCTGAATTCTGAAGACGTAAAAATTATTCGTGAGCACGTGGTGGTAACAGGAGAAATGCTGGGACAGATAAAATTTCCGGCTTATCTCTCCAATGCGCCATTATATGCCAAACTTCATCATGAAAAACTTAATGGAGAAGGTTACCCGGATGGATTGACTGGTGATTTCATTCCGCTGCAGGCGCGGATTCTGGCACTCTCGGATGTGTTTGAAGCTCTTACTGCTGTTAGACCGTATAAGAAATCAAAAAAACTCTCTGAAACCTACAAAATACTTGATAATATGGTAGCTGATAATGAGATTGATAGTGATCTCTATCAGTTTGCGCTGGAGCAGGGTATTTTTACGAAATATGCCAAAAAACATCTGATGAAGGAGCAGATTGATCTATAATTTTTTAGGAGGGGAAATTGGAATTTGATCAAGTAAAACCCATAGTCTATGTCAGTAGATGTCTTGGTTTTGACTATTGCCGCTGGAATGGAGATTCTATCAATGATAGTTTTGTAAACAGATTAAAGGAATTTGTTGAATTTCATACATTATGCCCGGAAGCTGATATTGGTTTAGGTATTCCTCGCAATCCCGTCAGACTGGTGAGAGGAAAATCCACAGAAGATATTCTCATGCTCCAACCCGCAACAGGAGAGGACTGTACGGATAAGATGATTGAATATTCTCAGGATTTTCTCAATAGAATCGAAAGAGTTGATGGCTTTCTGCTCAAAAATGCCTCACCATCCTGTGGTATAAATAATATTAAATTGTATGCCAATGCTGCCAAAGGTTCCATGGTTGCCAAAACCAGCGGTCTATTTTCTGCTCAAGCAAAAGCGAGATTTCCTTTTGCTGCTTTTGAGGATGAAGGCAGGCTGCATAATTTTATTATCCGGGAAAACTGGTTGATAGCAATATTCACTATTGCGCGGTTTAGGGAACTGGATAAAAACGGCAAAATTGCAGTATTATATGATTTTCATGCCAGATACAAGTACCTCTTCATGTCATATAGTCACAAGAAAATGCAGAATCTGGGCCATCTACTGGCAAATCATCATCAAGAAAATTATGATGTTATCTATCATAACTACGAAAAAGGTTTACTGGAATTATTGACTCTTTCTCCCAGTATTGCACGCAGAATCAACGTCTTGTCACATATGTTTGGTTACTTCTCAAAAGAACTTAATGCACCTGGTAAACAGTATTTTCTTAATATACTGGAAGAGTACAGACGTGGGGCTATGCCGTTTATCGTCCCTATCGAACTTATAAGAAACTGGGCAATAAGATTTAATAGCGAATATATACTGAAACAGTCTATTCTCCTGCCTTATCCTAAAGAACTGCTGTTGCTTTCTGATTCTGGCACAGGGAGAAATATCAAAAGCTAATCAAAGCGGTTAACTGGACGGTGGCAATAGGGTTGTCCACTTTTCTTCTGATAATAGTCCTGGTGATAATTCTCTGCTTTCCAGAAATTATCAGCCGGTTTTAGCTCAGTAACTACATCATAACCTTTTTCTTTTAGTATTTCAATCAGCTTTTGCCCGGTTTCTCTTTGCTCTTCATTTTCATAGAAGATAGCTGAACGATATTGAGTGCCATGATCAGGACCTTGTTTATTCATTTGAGTAGGATCATGGATTTCAAAGAATTTTCGCAGTATTGCTTCATAAGATATCTGCTCAGGATCAAATATCACTCTCACAGTTTCGGCATGACCAGTAGTTCCGCTGCTTACCTGATAGTAATCAGGTTCTTTTGTATCACCGCCCATATAGCCTGATTCGGCAGATAGCACTCCTTTAGTTTCCTGCATAAAATACTCAACACCCCAGAAACAGCCCCCGGCAAGATAGGCTGTTTCCCTGGCAGATATTGGCTCAAAAGTTAATGAGAGTGAATTAACGCAGTGCCTGGTATTTTTATCGGTAAAACCTTCACCAGTGAAAACATGCCCCAGATGTGCTTCGCAATTGCGGCATAATATCTCTGTTCTCATGCCGTCTGCGTCCAGCTTATATGTAACTGCTCCATTAATCTCATCATCAAAACTGGGCCAGCCGCACCCGGAAACAAATTTAGAGCTGGAAGTATAGAGAGGTGAACCACAGCGTTTGCATTTATATATTCCGTCTTGAAAAGTGCCCCAATACTCACCTGAGAATGGGGTTTCGGTACCTTTATTCACTATGATCTGCTTTTCAGCTTCCGTTAACTTTCTATATTCCACTTTATCCTCCATTCCGATCAGCACGATAACAGAAAAGAGCACTAATAAAATCAGAATTACTTTCATCATCACTCCTTTAGAAACAATATAAGGCAAATTAGGAAAATCACTCATGATTAGTGAGAACTACCCAAGATAGTATAAAAGAAAAGGGCAGAATTAATTCTGCCCTTATTTATTTACAGTAATAAATTATACTATTTAATAACAGCGACCTTTGTAATACCGATATTTCCTGCCTGATTAAGACGGAAGAAATAGATGCCGGCAGCACAATTATCTGCACTCCAGGTCAGGGAAAGTTTTTCGCCATTTTCCAGATTGCCATTGAATAGATCAGCTACTTTCTGGCCCTTGATGTTATATACACTCACTTCTGCCGGAGCATTCAGATGAGAATCATATTCAACTGTGATCCCTGCTCTGGTCATGCCAGGTGTGAAAGGATTAGGATATGCCTTCATAGTCTGAACAGCCGGAATTGTGGTTTCTTCTGTGGAATTGATACCGAAATCAATGTCTATGGCAGCATACTGATAGGTTCCACCATTAGCTAAGCCGGCATTGCCATTTACAAATGAACCGAAATCATTATCATCATAGAATAAAAGGTGCATTCTACCAATACTATTTTCATAATCAATTACGTCAATCTCATCACCGGGATACATATAGACCGGGATCATGTCGTCTATTGCCTCAGAATAATTCACATCATCAGGTTTAGCATTAATAAAGAATGGAGACGACCAGCTTTGTCCAAAGTCATTAGAAGCCACACAGGCGATCTCAGGATAGCCACCCCAGCCTTCATAACCGGTAATGCCGTCATTGGCTAATTTGCTGTTATTGCCATCCAGCCAGAGTATCACCTGCCAGCCGGTTTCCTGATTGGTGACCGTGAAAGTCTCATTCATATGGAATGCCTGATCAGGATCATGATAATAAATGGGCCAGTCTTCGAACCAAACCGGCATGCCATCATCATATGTATCATCATATACACCATCTTCATTTAAATCCCAAGGCTGCATTGGATTATCATCATTAGGATGAGCACCTAAGGGATAGATGTCCTGGAAACTGAAATCATGCGTGGTTAGATCAAAAGTCCAGCGTTTGGGATATATCTGGTTCCAGCCTGGATAATAATATCCAGGTCCAGTCCCGCTATCAAAAGTGATTCCCATACTGCCGGAAAAACTGATAGTTGAGTAATTTTCATTCCAGACCAGATTAAAGTGACCGGAATGGATAATATCCTGCTTGCAGACAAAAGGAGTGCCAGGAGTGGCAGTATCGCTATAAAGGTAATACAAAGAATCTGACTCTGTATCGATATAAGACGGATTTACCTGATCTTTGCTGGCTACTTCGGTGTACATCTCAAATGGTCCTTCACCATAATTCTCATTCATAAGCACAAGCAGGTCATCAGGTTGATCACCTGTATGCGCCAGGTATCCAAATAAAATTACGACGTTATCATGGATTTCCATTGAAATCTGGGGACGTGCCCATTCCGGGTCTTCGGCATTCCAGGCATCCATCTGCTCGATGGTGCGATAAGACCATTCCAGAGTGCTCTGCATCTCTAGATCTGCGGTAGTGAAATCTGCATAACAGATAACCACATTCTCTGAAGGTAATAGCTCAGAACCATGAGATGAAGTAGAGTTCATGGGAATTACATACACACGACGATGATCTGGAAGTGGTGAAGCACCAATCTGTACTTTGGGCCAGACAAATTCATCATCAGTAAAGGGGTATGTGCCATCATTCTGAACAGTTTCTAAATCCAGAAGTGTAAGAGGAGGATCAAGCCATAAGCCTGGCGAACCAATTATATGATAAAGATCATATAAAAATATCACATTAGAGGAACTCTGGTGAAATGATAAAAATACATTACCTGTTTCAGGATCCACATCACAATCGCCATACCTGCCTTCACATCCTACTCCCGCTGAAGTGGCTACTATACCATCAGCATCAACGTAAGAATATGAGAGCTGGTGAACTGCACCAGTACTTTCTGCGGTGCGATAAACAAGGTACAAGCCATTACCATGATCTTCAGGCTGACTTGCCATTGGAATTGATGTGTAAGCATGAAAATAATCGTAATAACTGGATAATAATTCAACGGGTTCAGTAGCCCATTCCCAATCCGGGACATCACGAAATGTTCCTAATCGAGCAGTAGGACTAAAAGGGGCATCCACAGGTGTAACCTGATGATCATCTGCAGGGAAATCTGCAGCAAAAAGACAGGTAAACAAGCCTGTGAATAAAATAATTAACAATAACTTCTTCATAAATTCTCCTTGGAAAGAAATTCTAAATTATAATATATCTTTATATGGTATATCTGGCAAGGAAAAAATGATTTATTACTCAAATTATGAAAATCTTTGCTACTTTGATTCGAGAATATCTGATTTAAATAAAAGAATAAATAAACCCACCAGAGCAGGTAAAAGATTACTTAATATAAATATGGTAAGAGCACATGAGACTGCCAGTTCTTTACTGATTCCCAGACTGGGGTACACGCTCACCGCCAGATACTCTCGGATCCCTAATCCAGAGATTGTTACCGGCAGCAGGTTCCCTGCTTGTACCAGCGGAACACTTTTTATGGCAGACAGGAGACTGAACCGGGTATAATTTAGAAAAAATACCTCATATTGCACAATAGTTAGTAGATTTATCGTAACCTGCAGCAGTAAAGCCGGAATCAAACTAGCTCTATACTGCTGAAAATAATGATAATACTTTTCATTTATTGGTGACTTGAACAGCAGCAGAAAAGGTAAAGAAAGTGCAACCACGGGCAGAATGATTTTGAGAATCAAGGCTAATTTAATGAAATATAGGGAACTGGCTATACTGGCAAAAAATATTATACACCAGGTCTGGATAAATTTCTCATAAGTTATTGCTAAAAATGAATCCTTTTTGCCAGCTGATAAATATAACATTCTTCCATAGACTCCTACTCCTCCAGGGGAAATTATCCGAAAACTGATACCAGCAAAAAAAGAAGTAATCCGCTCTCTAAATTTTAACCTGACACCAGGAATCAATTTCAAGAATATATTCCAATTGGTGAACTGCAGAAATATCTTCAGCAGACTGATACAGACTAAAACAACCAGAAAGCCGGGTTTTAATTCTGATAGTATTACGGATACCTGATGTAATTCTATTCTACTCAATACGATTACTAAGATAGCAATTGTCAGCGGATACTTGATGATCCCCAATATTTTTTTCCACTTAGCGCTTCTCTTCATATATTTCCTTATCCGCTTCTTCCAATTTTTTTTTTTAGCAATTCCATTCTCACTGCAATAGTTTTTACGGCAAGTGAAATCATTTACGGAAGGTGCTAAAAATCTCTGCTATGTATTATACCACGAGAATTTATTCTATGGCATAAATGAAGAATCGAAAATTATTGAATGGATTTTTCTCTTGATAAACTTCTCTTAAATCTTTGCTTGAGGCATTGATAACTTTTGCAGTACAGAAAAGGTAATCAACTCCTAACTCTTTTAGCTTGAAAGTATTCAGATCACAGGCACTGCCGCGGGGCACACGATTCACTCCCAAAAATCATTTCCCTCTCTGGTGCAATAATCTTGACATTCTAACAGGAAAATATTTATTAATTGCTCAGGGAAAATGAATTGAGGAATGAATCATGAAAAATGCGCTGATTATTGTTATATTGCTGATGCTGTCATCACTTTTTGCTGCTGAAACCGTTCAGCCCTTGTATTATACAGATAATGAAATATTTGAGTATAGTGCAGTGTTAGTGCAGGATTCCACTATTTATGTTTTAGGCAAGAATAAAGATGATCTTTTTCTCTTAGAATTTGACCAGCAGCTTGACCTAAAATCCAAAGTGAAAGTCTTTGAAATGCTCCCTGTTGATGAATTTCTACCATATAAGAATGGTTTTTTAACCATTAATAGATATCACACCGAATTTACCTATATAAATAGACAGGGAGAATTATTAGACAAACTTCACCTTAACGGACTAAATGTCATTGAGTTTGAGAGGGATGGTCAGCAACAGATTATTACGCGGGTGAAGAACCAGTTGTATCTTAATAAAATAAATAGTGAACTTTCTAAATCAGAGGAAAGGCTGATCTTAGATATGGGAATAGATCGGGACCTTACTCCGCATAGATGGAAGTTATATTTTGCTGAATCAGAGTTCCACATCTTCTATAAGAATTTTTATGGTATTTATAGATATTCTTTTAGAGATGACTGGGTGCTCTATAATCAGGCAATGATAATTAATGATTTAGAAAAAAGTCATTGTGCTATGAATATAGCAGAAAACAGGATAATTCTTAGCTATTCAAGAAGTGGTAAACAATTTGTTTATGATTTCGATGGTAATCTATTAGATTCAGGAGCGATAGAAGTAATGGAGCAGCCACTTGAGGACATAGTATTCACAAAATCAGAATTAAAAGATTCTCTATCTATAACTTCTCCTGCTGGTGAATTTAATTTTGAGCTACTTACGGATTTTTGCTTTATTGCCACAGGTTATACCCTTATAAATAACCAGGAAATTATTCTGATTGGCACTAAATCCTATTACCCTGACTGGGAAATGCCTAGAGAACCATTGATCATGCTGCTTAATAGCCCCAAATCGGAATTGTATCTGCATCAAAGCAGTACAGCAGACAGCCTTGAAGCTGCGTATCTTGATAATGATGTCAAGCGTTTGGCTGGTTTATTTTCTAACTGGCAGATGAAGAACTCTCCTGAACTCAAACCTGATGCTGAAGATTACGAAAGAGAAGCATATCTGCTTTTTTCACAAGTCTATCCAAAATTGTATAAAAAGCATGGCAGCAGGTACCAGACAATTAATGCTGAAATAGAAATAATACTGAGTAATAAAATAGGAGTTGGAGAATGCCATTATTCTTCAATTGCTGGCACTCTTGAGGCAAAACATTCTATTAATGAAAGGATAGTATTGACAGATTTTCATCCAGATCCTCATATCAAAAAAGACATCATTTATCTTGATAAACAGACCACAAAGGATTTATTGGTTTATTTGTCCAGATCAGGAATAGATGACACGGATTTAAAAAACAGAATGAGTTTTCTAAATAAATACATCAGCATAGAAGAATTGCCCTGGTCTGAAAAACTTGATATCTACAGCCAGCCGCAAATCGAAACAATAATCTTTGAGCCAGACTTCACCAGAGCCTTAGTATCTTACAAAAAAAACCACATGTATGGCTCATTCTTCTGCCATAAGAAAAACGGCAAGTGGATAAAAGAAAAAGACTTACCTTTCAGAGTCTATGAGAATTTTAGATATTTTAGCCGTGAATTGTGACAAGTGTGATGAATGAAGGGTGATGAGTGATGGGTGTTGGATGCGAAGATGAGAAGCTTAGAAGGTTGGAGAGGGAAAGTGAGGAATGTAAACTAATCTTCTGAATCAGGATTTACAGAATTTAAGATATTTACTTGATTAAAATGCCTCATATCAAATTCTTTCTCGGTATTAGCGGCTTTCGCGGTTAATCATTTTTACATTATATTCCAGTTCGTCTTGTTAGTTTTGTTCGCTGCTAAAAAAATCTTACATTACATTGCATCAGTGAATAGGAAAAAAAGTGAACAGTGAGCAGTAAATCGAAGATGGGAAATTGCGTATCCAGACCATCCTGGTCTGATTACATTACAATTAATCCTTAATCCTTAATCCTTAATCCTTAACTCTTAACCCCTAACTATTAACTCTGTAGCTGTTTGGTGCAATAATCTTGACATTCTAACAGTAAAATATTTATTATTTGCTCAAGAAAAATGAATTAAGGTATGGATCATGAGAAATGCACTTGTTATTGTTTTATTGCTGATGTTGTCATCACTCTTTGCTGCTGAATCAGCCCAGCCATTGTATTTTATCGATGATGAAATACCTGTGTTCAGCGGTATAATTGTGCAGGATTCCACTATTTATGCTTTAGCTGCAAACGTAGACGACCTTTATCTTTATGAATTTGATCTGCAATTAAATCTGCAATCTAAAGTGAAAGTCTTTGAAAGAATATTTTTTCATGAGTTTTTACCTTATCAGGACAGCTTTTTGCTTATTAATAGAGAGCACACCGAATTTACCTGTATAAATAAGCAGGGAAAATTGCTAGACAGACTAAAACTAAAGGGCTCAAATATTATTGAGTTTGAGAAGGATGGTCAGAAACAGATTATTACCTGGTGGAAGAACCAGATATATCTTTATAAAATGAATAGTGAACTTTCTCAATCAGAAGAGAGGCTGATATTAGAACCGGATATAGATTGGACACCCAGTACAAGTGGCTGGAAATTATATTTTGATGATAATTACTGCTTTCTATTTTACCAGAGTAAGAATCACATTATTAGATATTCTTTCAAGGATGATTGGGTTTTGTATCATCAAGCAGCAATAATTGAAAAAAATGAAGAAAAATATTGTTCTATGAAAATAGAGAAAAACCGGATAATTTTTAGTGCGTGGCAAGGAGATTGGTGTATTACTTATGATTTTGAGGGGAATTTAATTTCCAGGGGAATCAAGGAACCTGAGCCTGAGCTTGAACCGCAGGAAGAGATAATATTCACGCAATCAGAATTAAAAGATTCTCTCTCAATAATTTCAACTACTGGAGATGTAAATTTCGAGTTATTAACCGATTTTTGTCTTAGTTTCGGAGATTATGCCATAATTGACAACCAGAAAATCATTATAGCTGCCTCAAAATCACATTTTGCTGACTGTGGTTTGTATAATGAGTCCATGATGCTGATACTTGATAGCCCCAATTCGGAATTGTATCTGTCCCAAAATAGTGACGCAGACAGGCTTAACGCTGCGTATGCTGCTGGTGATGTTACGCTTCTGGCTGATTTGTTTTCTAACTGGCAAATGAAGAATTCTCCTGAAACCGGAATTAATGCCGTAGATTACGAAGGAGAAACATATCTGCTCTTTTCACAGATATATCCTGAATTGTATAAAATTCATAGAGAGCAAGGCAATAAATATCACACAATTAAAGCTGATATTAAAGTTACATTCACTGATACAATAAGAATTACAGATCTTATTAACTATACCTTAGAAATGAAATCGACAGTATTCAATCTCGGAAAATTCTATAATGTCAAAAATGAGATAGTTATTCATGATTTCCATCCTGCGGTTAATATTGAAAAAGAAATAATTTACGTTGATAAGCCGATCAGGGAAGCTTTGCTGATATATTTTTCCAAATCCGGCAAAGATGATAAGGATGTAAAAAAAAGAATGAGTTTTCTGAATAGATATGTAAGTGTACAAGGATTTCACTGGTTAGGTAAGCCAAAGCTCTACAGTCAGCCGGCAATTTCTTCCATAGTTTTCGAGGCAGGCTATGATAAGGCAATATTTACTTATGATAATGTAAACAGTTCTGGCTCATTTCTATGTCATAAAATAGATGGCAAGTGGCAAAAGGGGAGAGAGATAGCGTATGAGGTACAAAATCTGAGTTTTCCAGAGTGATGAGTGAACAGTGAAAGGTGAATCGAATGGAAAAGAAGTGAGAAGGAGGTGAAAACCTACTGCATAATATGGGTTAAAATGCTTCACATCACATTTTTTCACGGCATTAGCGGTTTTAGCGGTTAAACATCATTACATTACCAATCTAAGTCAGGAGTTACGATCGGTACTCCGGGCGCGACTTCTGGACGACAATTACAACCCAGATAACAATCATTCCATGTCGCTCAAATTGTGATCCGAAACTCGTAACTCGATACTCGAAATTAAGAAAGAAACCAAATTAAGTCAGTCCATGTCGCTCAACACTCCTATCTGAAGTATCGTTACAAGTCTTGCCTTAGTACTTTGCCTTACATTTTAGTTTGTATTGTTGATTTTGGCTTGATGAGACGTAATCCATGAAGTCTATTCGCGGTTAAATAAATCTTAGTATCAGGTGAGTATGAAGATGTAATCGTGAGGTAATGAGGTTAAGCAGGAAAACCGACTATGTAGGTCAATCCTCCCGGATTGACATTTATTTTAAGGCTTAATCTGAGAAGATGAAGTGCTATTTCTGAGCAACTTTAAGACAATATTTGATGAAGAATAGTTTAGCAGAATTTGATTAGATTAGTATTATCTTGTCAATCTGGACATGATATTTAAAATATAAATCAGGAGATATTAGTATGCATTGTAAAAGTAATGAGTTTATTCGAGGTGGTTATTATCATATTTATAATTGTGCCAAGAATGAGGGAAGTCTTTTTCATGATGATGATGATTTTATGTTTTTCAAAGAAACAACTAGAAAAAATTCTGGCTTGAGAATGAATTCTATAATCTGTTGGAGTTTGTTGCCCTGCTTCTATCATTATCTGTTCCGGCAAAATTGGATAGTACCCGCTTACAAGGTATTTAAAAGTGCTTCTAGGAATTATTCAAATCATTATAAATCTAAATATGATCTTAAAGGGAAACTATTTAATCGGATACAACATGAGAAAGTGAATGGCTATGATCATTTACTGCAAATATGTACAGATATACATTTGATGCCTGTTAAGCATGGCTTCGTTGATAAACCAGAAGATTGGAAGTTTTCTGACTATTGCCAATGGATAGATAATTCAGAAAATCAATTCCGGGATGAAATATTAAATTTAAGCGGGGAGGAGTATAGAGAAAAAGTGATTGAGAAGATTGACAGAGTGAGGAAGTGAAGCTGGAAGATGAGACTACACAATTCATAAATGTAAGGAAATGTAAGGAAAATGTAAGGTCGTAAATATATGCTATTATGCTAATTACAACTAATTATTACATTTTTGCCCCTTTTTTGAATATATATACCCCTATTATTAACTTTAAAAAAAATATCAGCTTTCTTCACGATACAGATTTTTAAGTTCCTAATTACATCTTTATAACTATTAATGACTTATCGAAAATACCATTTAGCTTTAGGCAAAGGGGTACAACCTACAATTGGGAGGGATGGTGGCTTATCTAATTCAATCTCCTTATACCTGTAACCCCTCAACTGCCTTTATTCGGGGCAATAAAAATATTATGCCTTTGGCATATAAAAACACACTCTAACACTTTATCAAATCTAATTTCATTACATATCCCGAAGGGATAACCCTTTTGTAGCCCCTCATAAAGGCAGCCGAAGGCGACGCCGATATGAGGGGTGGAAAAAACCATCTACCATACGGATATTTACTCCGCATTGGGTTATATCTTCCGGGAAATAGCTGACCAGATAAGTAGGACTTGCGCCGCTAACGGTTGCGAGAAGTGGAGCGAGAACTACAAGCAATCAGCTAATTTATTCAAAGTTTCAACCCGAGAAATTTAATCGAGCTGGAATCGTTTGATAGCGGTCGTTATCTGCGCCCCACCTGGAAATACCCGGCGGTGCACGTCTAACTTAGCTGCGGAAATATTTTTAATTCCGGGGGGATGCTTGCAAGTTATATAATTTGACAAGTATATCATTAATTTATCATCAATATTAGTAACAGGAGAGATTATTGAGAATAGTGATTAAAGGTACTACTGCACAAAATGGTATTAATTATTCAGGCTAATTTAATTGTGGACTTAATTATCAGGTTAGGAAATATTGAGCATGAAGATTCGGGAAAAATTTATTTAATAAATTGGAGTGGAAAGATGAGAAAAGCAGTACTGATATTTTTGAGTTTTTTTGTGATCACGGCATCTTTGCTGGCTTATGCTGGCAAACCTGAGGCTAATAAGAGTCTGGAAATTATTCCGGAAACTATCGATAATACGGAAGTGGTGGGGAATATGCGGGTAGATGGATTTACCGGGATTCCGGCAGCTTTGTATAATGTGAATTATCAGGTGAAGGCGAGTGATCCCGAAACTATGGCACGGCAATATTTAGCTGAAAATGCTGATAAGCTGGGGATGAATAAAGATTTGAGCGATATTGAATTTGTAAAATCTTGTGATACTGCCAGCGGATATCGGGTGCAGTTCCGGCAAACAAAGGTGGGATTTCCTGTTTACCTTTCCAGTGTTAAGGTGAGTATTAATAATGATAATGTGGTTGTGTTTGTGATGAATGGGTATAAGCGTGTGGGTGCTGTGGAAACGAGTAGTAGTTTATCTCAAAGTTCTGCTTTGCAGATTGCTAAAGATTATCTTGGTATATCCGGAAAGCTAAATTTTGAGGAAATCGAGACTATGGTCTATCAGGAGAATCTGCTGAGGAATTTGCTGGTTCACAAGGTGATGCTGGTGCCGGCAGAGGGAGTATTTGGGGATTGGGAAATACTGGTGGATGCTGTCAGTGGGGCAATAGTACGGGCGGAAGATAAAACATGTTATTATCGGGAAACCGGCTCTGGCTGGGTATTTGATCCTGATCCTGTCACTAATGCCGGTACTATCTATGGTGAAGATGGCTTTATAGATAATGGGGGAGAAGATACTGATTCACTCACGGCACAACTGAAAGAAGTGGAGCTTTTAGATATAACTGAAAGCGGAGGGTCATATTCACTCGTGGGACCTTATGCTGCAATTATAGATAATGAAGGTCCCTATACAGGTCTATTTATGCAGGACAGCACTGAATTTCATTATACCAGAAGTGAACTGCCTTTCGAAGCTGTGAACATATATTACCATATAGATAATTCCATGCGCTATTTGCAGGAATTGATGGGGTATGAGATCATGCCTTATCAATACACAGGAGGAGCTCATTTTGATCCTCATGCTTTAGACGGGGAAGTGAATGCTTATTATTCTTCCTATACAGGTCATGTAGCCTTTGGCAGTCCGGCAGAAGCTGTGGATGCCGGAGAGGATAATGCCATTATCCGGCACGAACTTGGTCATGCCATTCATGACTGGATTACCGGAGGTCAATTATCCCAGGAGGAAGGTTTAAGCGAAGGATGTGCTGATTACTGGGCGCAATCTTATACCCGCAGTCTGGGTTGTTTTGAGCCGGGAGACCTGCAATATGACTGGTTTGGTCTTTGGGGTTTGCAGCCCGAAATAGGTGGTGATCATTTGCGGGTAACAAATCTGCCTGACCATTATCCTGAGGGACTGATCGGAGACGTCCATTATGATGGGCAATTGTGGTCATCATCACTGATGTCTATCTATGATCTGATAGGTAAAGAAGTATGTGATGAAATTTTGTGGGCTGGAATATCCATGACGGATTATAATACCAACCAGTTAGATGCTGCTTATGCCTTTATACAGGCAGATATGGATTTGAATGATGGAGCCAATATAGAGCAGATAGTTCCAGTATTTGCTGAGCGCGGTTATATTGCCGGACCTTTGAATGCCACGTTTGAAGCCGATGTCACCGGGGGAGCCTGTCCCTTAACAGTAAATTTCACCGATGTATCTATTGTCTATCCGGGACCGGTCACTGTCTGGGAATGGGATTTTGAAAATGACGGGATAATAGACTCTTATGAGCAAAATCCTATGCACATATTTACGGAGCCGGGATTTTACACTGTCGCATTTACAATCTCTGATGGAGTTAATACTGATACGATAACAGCAGAGAATTATATTTCAGTAAATACCGGGATTTTGGTGTATGAAGGGATTGCCGGGGGAGCTGATTTCAGCGGGACATATATCTATGAGACGCTTACAGAGCTGGGAATTGAAGCTGTTTATTCTAATTCCATACCTTCTTCATTCTCTGGCTTTGACGCTGTTTTTCTGTCTTTTGGGAATCTGGGACAGAATTTTGATGCCGGAACATTTCCGGAATACGATGAAGGTGAAGCAATAGTTAATTATCTGGCAGCAGGTGGAAAGGTATATCTGGAAAGTGGTTCACTGTTTGGAGCTATGGATTATATAGGCTATCCGAACAGTCAGATATTCCGACAAGCATTTGGCATCCAAAGCGTGCAGAACTATTTTCAATCGCAGAACCCGATAAATCTTCTCAGCGGATCAAACGGTGCTATTACACAGAATATGACTTTTACATCGTCTCATCAGGTCAATAACTGGTATATAGATAAATATACAGCAAGTGCTTTGGGAGATATTGCTTTCACGGAATCCGGCTACGGGAATGTGGCTGTGCAGAGCGAGGGCGATATGGGACATAAGACCTTTGCCTTTGCCTATTCTCTGGCTGATCTGGTGGATAATGATCCGCCATCAACCCGGCAGGAAGTCCTTTTAAAGATTTTGGATTTCTTTGACGTGCCAATGATGACTGCGGGATTTGAAGGAGTTCCTCGCTCGGGATTTGCTCCGTTGCCTGTAGTCTTTTTTGATAACTCCTGGGCTATTCCAGAGATAATTGCCTGGGCTTGGGATTTTGATAGTGATGGAGTAACGGATTCTTTTGACCAGACTGCTGTCTGGGTTTTTGAAGAACCAGGCTCATATAGCGTGAGTTTGACCATAGATAATGGGAATGTTCCTGAAACACTGATCATTGAAGATTATATTCGCGTATTTGACGCTGAAAGTGCTCTGGAATTCAATGGTGTTGACAGCTATCTGGAATGTGCTGCTAATGCAGAGCTTAATATCACGGAAGCTGTCACACTGGAAGCATGGATAAATCCCAGCGGCTGGGGCGAAGACCCGGAAACGGGGTCAGGTCGCATTTTTGATAAGGATAAATTCAGTCTTTATATTCAAGGAAACTCTTCAAATAATCTGGTATTTCAATCTATTAATGAAGCCAGTGAGACTACCTGGGTGGCAACACCGGAAAATTCTATTGTATTGAATGAATGGCAGCATGTAGCCGTTAGTTATGATGGTGTAAGTGAAGTGATGATGTATATCAATGGGGTAGAGCAGGAATTATCAACGTATATTGGACCTCTGGGTAATATTGTGAGCAATCTATCTGATAATCTTTACCTAGGCAGTAATGCCGAGGGAGCATACACTTTCCAGGGTGTGATTGATGAGTTGAGGCTTTGGGATACGGTGGTGGCAGGAGCTGATATCGCTGCTAATCTGGCAAATTATCTGAATGGAGATGAAGCGGGACTGAAGGGTTACTGGAAACTGAATGAAGGCATGGGAACAATTACAGAAGATGAGACAGTATATGCAAATGATTGTGCTATTCATGCCGCAGACTGGACCTGGGGTGCACCAATGACGCAGGTATTTACTGATGATAACTCAATCCCTGATGCACAATGCTTCTTAAAACAAAATTATCCAAATCCGTTTAACCCTACTACTACAATATCATATAATATTCCAGAAGATGCGCATATCGATCTATCTATTTATAACATAAGAGGACAAAAAATTAAAGTACTGGTTCAGGGAAATCAATCCCACGGTAATAATTCCATTATCTGGAATGGAGATAATGAGGATGGAAACGCTGTAAGCTCTGGCTTGTATTTTTATAAGCTGCAGGTGAATGGAGAAGTGAAAGCCGTCAGGAAATGTCTATTACTAATGTAGATCAAACTTTCCAGTTTGATGGGAAAAAAACTTAATTTAGAAAAATTAAGTTACCTAGCAATCTCCTGCGGAGCAGTGTCAGGAATCTCTATCTAAAAGAAAAAGAATTGACTGGAATCAGCCAATTTCAAACTTTTCTATTATGAAAAGAATATTAGTAATTATGATCTTGATCTGTAATATATTCTTGCTGGCTGAGATGGAAAACAGTCTGCATTTTTATCCCATTCTAGACTATTCTGATGAGAGCAGCCTAACTGGAGGGACTGCCATTATATATCTCACAAGACCCGAAGGTCAGGATAAAAGTGTTCCTCCCAGTATGGTAAAATTTCAATTAGAAGCCGGTGTAAAGGGAAATTGGTCTCTTGAATTTGAAAATGAATGGCAGTTGGAAGAGGGTAAATATGCCATAAATCTGCCTCTGAATCTGGAAAAACAGAAATGTGAACTTTATAAAACCGGTAATGACATTGACCTGGATATTTTTCAAAAGAACGAATTCAGACATTTCAGTTACAGCTTTGAAATGCTGCGACGCTGGGCAAAATACGAGTTTGGCTTTACTTATAAAGGCAGTTATTATGCCTATCAGCAGCTGGTAGCAGAATCAATACTGCTGACTGATAAGGAGTTATTAACTGCTGGGGGGTGGAGTATCGGTCCCGGACTCAGCTTTCAATATAACACGCTGAACAACCATTATTTTCCTGTAAAGGGTTTGAGGATGCAGTTTAATATGCAGACATATTCAGAAGCTTTACGTAGTTATTACACCTTTGAACGCTACAGCTTTCGTTCAGCATATTTCCTTAAACTGGCGAGACTCAGTACCTGGGCATCGGAATTGAAGGTTATCACTACTGCCGGAGCTGTACCTTTTCAGGAAACTGCAGCCTTGGGCAATGAACTGCGTATATTTCGTCAGGGTCAGCTTGCGGATCAATGCCTGATTTCGCTGGTCAGTGAAATACGAAGTTTTCCTTTTCAGAGAGCTCATTGGCGCAGATTAGGATTTGTAGTTTTTGCTGAAGCTGGTCAGGTGCAGGGCAATTTTGATGAGTTTTATCTAACGGCAACGCATTATGGCTTTGGTATCGGTTGCCGCTATCTGCTGAATATGGAGGAATTATTCACGGTTAGATTTGATAGCGGTAAATATAAAAAACAATATAGCCTTGATTTTGGAGCTAAAGAGGCTTTCTAAGGGATTTAAGTAATGAAGAAAAAGATATTCTGGCTGGTTGGTGAAAAAAGCGGTGATCTGCATGCCGCCAGCGTGCTTAAATATTGCCGCAGTATTCACCCTGACTGGGAGCATTTTGGAGTGGGGGGGAAGTTGATGCAGGCTGAGGGCTTTCATTCGCTGTTTCACTTTAACCGTTTCAATGTGATGGGTTTTGTGGAAGTGCTGAAGCATTTAAATTTTTTTGCTAAAGTAGAGAATGATATCGAAGTGATATTCAGCAAACAAAAACCTGACGCTGTAGTGCTGGTGGATTATCCAGGTCTCAATATGCGGATAGCAAAACTGGCAAAAAAACATCAGATCAAAGTTCTCTATTATATCTGCCCCCAGTTCTGGGCATGGAAAAAACACCGGATATATCAGTTGCGTGACTACTCTGATGCGATAGGATATATATTGCCCTTTGAAGGTGAATATTTTGCTGATTCAAATATTTTGGCTACTTATACGGGACACCCGATTTCTGAGGAAATTTCAGTTAACAGCTCAAGAGCAGAATTTGCCGCTGAATATGATCTGGATAATCAGAAAAAATGGCTGGCTTTCTTTCCCGGGAGTCGTGATAATGAGATAAAGAAATTATTGCCCGTCTTTCTGAAAGCAATGCGATTGCTGCTGGCAGAGAATTGTCAGTTTCTGCTTTCTCGTACTGATACGGTTTCAACTGAAATATTTGATAAATATATCCGGGAAATTCCAGTTCAGGGTCTGAAGATTATTGAAGGCAGCAATTACGAACTGATGAAACATGCTGACTTTGTCTGTGCTAAATCAGGAACCACTACCCTGGAAACGGCTTTTTTGGGAACTCCTTTGATCTTATGCTATAAAACTAACTGGCTCAGTTACTTATTAGGCAGATATTTTGTGAAAATCAAATGGATCGGTTTGCCTAATATTATCCTGAACAAAAATCTGATTCCAGAACTGATCCAGTCACAGGCAAATGCACTTGGTATTAGTACCAAAATCAAGTATTATCTTGATAATAGATCTGTATACAAAAGTATGCAGACTGAACTGGCTTACCTGCATGAACTGCTGGGCAAAAAATCAGCCTCTAAAGAAGTAACGCTGCTTCTGGAAAGCCTGGTAAATTAAATGCCTAAAAAGAAGTTCTCACCTGTCACGTTCTGGCTGATAACCAATCTGGGCTTATTCGTCATTAGGATGCTTAGTGTAACCTGGCGTTATAAACGGCTTAATCCTCTTCCGGAAGAAAGAGCTGTTTTTGCTTTCTGGCATAGAAATATCCTGCCACTTATGTATTTGCATAGAAATGGGGGATATGTGGTTATTATCTCACAATCTTCAGATGGTGATCTGATTGCCAAAGTCTGCGAAAAGCTGGGATACCTCACGGCTCGAGGATCAGCCACACGGGGTGGCAGCGCGGCATTGCGATCGATGATTGTTCAATCCAGAACTAATTCCCTGGCTATCACTCCTGATGGACCAAAGGGTCCTCCTCATCAGATAAAAGAAGGGCTTATATTTCTGGCTAAACTAACTGGTTTACCGATTGTGCTGATTTCCGCAGAAGTCCGGCATGAGATATTATTTAATTCCTGGGACAGATTTCGTCTGCCCTTGCCCTTCAGCAGGATTGACGTGATGTATGATGAACCACAATACATTGATAGAAATGCTGATATCAATGAGTCTGTCACTTTCCTGGAAGAACGAATGCGTAATCTGGAAAAACAATTGTTATTTGCTGAAAAAAATCGCTGACAGTACACTATTTACGGAATGAGAATTGCACCCAGGCAGCTAATCAAATAAGCATTTCAAACCGCAAATCTAAATGCAGGAATTTTAATGATAATTGAACATTTAAGCCCATTTTTTGCAGTAGGCTTTTGCATAGAGTGCTAATCCCGATCTATCGGGATGAGTACAGAGAAGTTAGAAAATGATCAGTGAATATTTTTTATATTTATTATCATTTTCTATCTTATTCTGTGCCAGAAACTTGGT
>JAIPGP010000055.1 GCA_021735645.1 Candidatus Cloacimonadota bacterium | reverse complement strand
AGTTCAAAAATAAAATGCTCATTCTCGAGCAAAAATGTCAATTTTGAATATTGACCCTATTTTAACAAAGATGTGCACTTAATGTGCCTAATATAGATTTTGCTCTTTATAATTCAATTACTTAGATTGAACAGTCTCCCCCGAAATTAAAATATTTACTGACTTTAAAAATGCCCTGAAAGGGCTTTACAATAATAGCCATGGGTTTTTAACCCATGAATTCAAAACCACATAAAGTCCCCACCCCTTCCTGATTTCGGCGAAGCCGAAATCAGGAAGGGGTGGGGAGAGTTTGCGATCTTTTTTCCCATGGGTTAAAAACCCATGGCTATTATAGTACAACCCTTTCAGGGTAAAGAATAATTTCAAAATAAAATAATCTGTAAATCTATATTATTTAGCGTTTTACGTGTTGTTATTAGTAAATAAAGCAGGGGGATGTCTGAGAGATTGCAAATAAAGCTTATACTTGTTGTTATTAAGTGACTTATGCGATATTATTTTAATCATTTGATGACACCGTTCTGTTAATTTGGGGTCACACTCAAATCTTCGAGGTCTGGTGTTCTGAATCTATTCCAAATTTCAAGCGGAGAAATATATCATGCTGAAATCTGCTGATAATGGTCGTCATCTGCGCTCCTCGTAGACCGTGCCGTAGCCTTGTGCAGCGTAAGCGAAGGATGGACTTGGAACTACCCAGCGGTGCACGTATGATTTAGCTGCAGAAATTGTGTTAATTTCGGGGGGATACCAACCAGTAATGAATATATATTGACTTATTTTGTGTTAAAATGAATGAGGAAAATTCAGAAAAAGATATTGAGGTTATAAGATGTTGATAAATAAATTATTGCCGATACTGGTGTTTTTCGCGGCGGGTTATGGTTTGAAGCGGGGTGGTGTTTTTAAGAAACAGGATGGAGCACTTTTCCTACGGGCTGTGCTGTATCTCTGCATTCCGGCAGTGGGATTTGCCACTTTCAGCCGCATGGAAATGGGTATTGAGCGGTTATATCCGGTGATCACTGCATTTTTTGTAATATTTGGCAATTTCTTCCTGACCCGTATGTATTTCAAGAAACTGGGAATTCCACCCCGGCAATACACGGTGTACATGCTGGCGACCATAGTTTTGAATACCAGCCTGATGCTGCCTTTTGCCCAGGCAAAATGGGGTGATGAAGGTGCTGGCATGGTGCTGCTGTTTGATATTTGCCACGTGACTCTGGTATTCACGTTCACTTACTGGGTAGCGATGCGTTACGGCAATGAGCGTGGGGGCAAAGTACCATTTAGTAAAATACTGCGACTACCCCCTTTATGGGGAATATTTATCGGGCTGGCAGTTAATCTATTAAAAGTTCCGGTACCTGCCTTCATTTATGAGATCACTGAAATAGCAACAAAGGGTTTGATCTTATTAATGATGACTGCTTTAGGGATATTTTATGAGCTGAAGATCAGGCATTGGCGTTTAGTGGCAGGAGCATTACTGCAGCGTAGTCTGGGTGGTTTTTTATTAGGCTGGCTGATCACCTGGATTCTGGGCGTGCAGGGAGTGGAAAGACAGATAATTCTGCTGATCTCAGCGGCTCCGGTGGGTTTCAATACCTTAGTTCTTTCCGATCTGGAAGACCTTGACCGTGACCTGGCTGCCGAAATGGTCACCAGCGCCACCCTGATCGCGGTGATTGTATTACCTATAGTGTTACTGATAATCTAAACCCATATCAGGCAGTAGGATTTCACAAGCCGGGCTTAGTTGTTGATTTTGAAAATGGGAATTACATGTAGATCAATCGTCCCTGATTGATCATTAAAAAAACAATAATTAATCGGGGACGATTAATCTACATGGCATTGCACGCTGAAGATTTGAATTATTAGCGATGATAAGAGTTTTATTATGCCGTGTTGAACAACACAGAAATATTGTAAAGAACAGGCAAAAAGTCATAGATATTTATGATGTGTTGCTTATACCGTTACTCAGAACTTGACAGCGAGTGGAAGATAAGGAAATTGCGTTTATGATAATGAGACGTAGCAAAGTGATATTGGGGCTGATATTTATCTTAAGCTTTCTCTTTCTGTTTTTATATGGTCAGGAAGAGGAGAGTGAAGGGAGCATTTTAGCTGATAGTCTGCTTTCTGCCGGCATAATGGATTCACTGTTTTATGCGGCAGACTCAGGGGCATACTGGACAGACAGGGAGATCATCAGTCTGATGGGTAAAGCTTCTATAAAATATCACACTTCCAGTATCACAGCAGATACTATCACGGTGAAACTCAAAGATAATCAAGCCTTCACATTAGGCAATTCCATGCTGAAAGACAATAATCAATTAGCTTTAGGTGATGAAATATCCTATGATCTGGAGACGAAGTGGGGTATTATCATTAATGGAGCTGCAAAGTTTGAGCAGGGCTATTATTATGGCGAAGAGATTCGCAAAATCGACAAAAAAACTTATGATATAGATAATGGATTATTCACAACCTGCGATGCTTTAGAGCCGCATTTTTACATAAAAACCAGTCAGATGCGGATGTATCAAAATGACAAGGTAGTAGGCAAGCCTGTGGTTTTCTACGTAAATCACATGCCGGTATTTGCCTTACCTTATGGCATATTCAGTATTCGCAAAGGCAGGCAGATGGGCATACTGGTGCCCTATCCGGGCTATAACAGCACTGATGGCAAATATGTGCGAGACCTGGCATTTTATTATCCCTGGAAAGATTATGCCGATGTGATACTGGGTGGCAATTTGTATGAAAAAACCGGCTGGGAAACAAAGCTGAGTGCAAGTTACAAAAAGCGCTATGTGCTGAATGGCAGTATGCTTTTCCGGTTGCGGAAACGACAATACAGCCTGTATTCCAGCACATATGAATGGTATCTGCGTTCATTGCATCATCAGAATATTGGCAGATCAAGCAGTCTGGATGCTAATATCACCTATACGAGTTCAGAGAAAATCCTGGAAAATGAAGAAGATGCCAATGACCGACTCGCAGAAGATGTCACCTCATCAATCAGCTACAAAACTCCCCTTTTGGGAAGTACATTAAGCTTGAGCGGACGTCTGGTGGCAGACCTGATGGAAAGCAGCCAGGTTCGACGTGATACTGCCGGAGTTATCGTTGATACACTCACCTATAAGCTGAAAACAATCACGCTGCCGGAAGTATCATGGTCTCGTCCTTCGCGACCGTTATATGAATATTTCACCAGTAAAGACAGTAAACCTGATAAAGATGCCTGGTATGCCAAATTTTCCGGTTCCTATAATTTCAAAGCAAATTATAAAAGCGTAGTCAAGGATTCTATGGCAGATTTTGCGGACATTTTCTGGAAAGAAAGTGAAGACAGTCTGAGCACGATCAACCAGCATGATGCCGGCATGAAACACGCTACCTCATTCAGTTATTCCAATAAATACAAAGGCTGGCTAACGTATTCGCAGTCTGCCGGCATGAACCTTGTCTGGCTTGATGAAGATGAGCTGGGCAACACAAATCAGTGGGGACATGACTGGAATCTGAGCACGTCCTGCAATTTCAGTCTGTATGGCATCAAAAATTTCCGCAGAGGCTATCTGAAAGCCGTGCGTCATATCATAGCTCCAAGGGTGAGCTATACCTATAAACCGGATTTTTCTAAAAATGAGAATCTAAAAAATTTGAGCGGCTACACAGTCTCCTCCGGTGATAAACAGCAGAAAGTGAGTCTTTCAGTAGGACACACCTGGCAATTGAAATTGCGTGAGACCGAAGCCCGAAAAGAGAAAAATATTAATGACTTCTTTAAGCTTTCCAGCAGTATCAGCTATGATTTTGAGAATAAAAATACCGGCTTCAATGATTACAAAGGTTTCAGCAGCCTATCTCACAGCCTTGACCTGAATCCTGAAAGCATCACAATCGGTATGCTTGACCTCAGCATAGAACCCTACGGCAGCATTACTCAGGACACTTATGACTGGCAGATCAAAGGCAACGACATCTCAAAATGGGACTGGGGTGTGAGCAACTGGAATATGACGGTGAACAGCAAATTGAAGATCAGCGGGAATGCCAAATATGCCGAGTATTTCCCAATTGAAAGCAATCCTTTCACCAGTAATCAGTTCATGCTGGCAGACAGCCTCTCTCTGGAAGAAGAAGATGAATTTACCACTCTGGCAGAAATTGAAGAATTACAGCAGGAAGAAAACAGCTGGTCTCTGAACTTCACCCACAGCTACAGACTCACACAAAGCAGTTATGAAAGCCATGACTACACCAGTAACTTTAAGTCATCATTTACTGCCCAGTTGACCAAAAACTGGAATTTCAGCTACAGCAATTATTATGACATCAATAAAAAAACCATGATCAGCCAGAGTTTCACGCTATTACGCGAACTGCACTGCTGGCAACTGGAATTCCGCTACACTCGTCAGCAGGACTACTGGAACTACTCATTTAAACTATTTAATATAAAACTCCCCGATTCTCTCATCTTCAAAACCACCGATAACGGCTAATAATAAAAGTTTTGTTACTGTGGGTGAAGGAGACTGGTGGACGGTGTACAAAAGCGAGGAATAAAAAACGGAAGTTAACCGATTTTAATCTGTTCTCAAGTATAGTGTGAGCAATATAAGTTTTTTCTTTACAATATTAGGAGCGGGGCATTAATTCAACCATAAAAAAGCGATAAGAGGGTAGATAATGGCATTTGTACATTTACATAATCACAGTCAATACAGCAAGTTAGATGGTGCCTGCCGGGTAGACAGGATGGCAAAATTAGCGAAAGAAATGGGTATGCAGGCAGTAGCTTTGACCGACCATGGCAACATGTTTGGAGCGATAGATTTTTACCAGGCGTGTCAGAAAGAGGGAATAAAGCCAATAATCGGGATAGAGGCATACATAATCCGGGGCGAATATGATGGTGTAGACAAGAAACTAAAGCCTTATCATCTGGTACTTCTGGCAAAAAACCGAAAGGGTTATCATAATTTATGTAAATTGAGTACAATATCTTTCCGGGATGGATTTTATAAGAAACCGCGGATAACGAAGCAGCATTTACGAGATTATCATGAGGGTTTGATCTGTTTATCAGCCTGTATCCAGGGAGAAGTGCCCCGTTTAATAATAGATAGCCGGGAAGAGGATGCTTATGATGCTTTAATGGAATATAAGTCGATATTTGGCGAAGATTTTTATTTAGAATTGCAGGATCACGGTATCAAGGACGAATTAGCAGTGATGCCTAAATTGATCGAGCTGGCGAAGCGGACTGATACCGAGATGGTAGTGACCAATGATTGCCATTATTTGCAGAAAGAGGATCAGGAAGCTCATGCTATCTTATTATGTATGCAGACAGGCAGTAAGGAAAATGATGAAAAAAGATTTAAATATTCCACAAATCAATTGTATTTTAAGAGTGAAGAAGAGATGCGGAGTTTGTTTCCGGAGCTGGAACAGGCATATGATAACACCGTAAAGATAGCTGAGCAGGTAGATTTAAAGCTTGAGTTTGATAATTTTCTATTTCCGAAGATGGAAATACCCAATGATTATGAGGATTCGGAAGTATATTTGAAAGCCCTATGCTATGATGCCATACCGCGGAGATATCATGAGATAACTCCAGAGATACAGAAACGGCTGGATTATGAATTGCAGGTCATCAATAAGATGGGTTTTAATGATTATTTTCTGATCGTGCGGGATTTCATCAATGCTGCGAGGGCAGAAGATATTCCGGTGGGACCTGGCAGAGGCTCGGCAGCGGGCAGTATTGTGGCATATCTACTGGAGATCACTCAGCTTGATCCCTTAAAATACAACCTGCTTTTTGAACGGTTTCTAAATTTGAGCCGGGCGGAGATGCCAGATATTGACATAGATTTTGATTCAGAGGGCAGGGAGCGTGTAATTGAATATGTGATAAATAAATATGGCAAAGAGAGCGTCTGCCAGATCGTTACCTTTAGTACATTGGGCGCGAAGACAGTAGTGCGAGATATCGGCAGGGTTTTAGATGTTCCTATCCCCGAGATGAATAGAATAGCCAAACTAATACCCGGCGAAGCAAAGATGACTTTGGAGAAGGCATATAAGGGCAATCCGGAGCTGCGTCAGCTGATCGACGGCAATCCGACCTATAGCCGGATATACCGGATAGGTAATGTGCTGGAGGGCTTGATACGTCAAACCGGTATTCATGCCGCCGGAGTAGTGATAGGTCCTGGTGATTTGAGTAATTATGTCCCTTTGGCGATGAGCACTCAGAAAGGCAAGGGAGGCAGGACGCTGCTTGTGCAGTATGAGGGTAAATGGCTGGAGCATTTAAAGATGCTGAAGATGGATTTTTTGGGGTTAAAGACTCTAACGTTGATCCGTAAAACACTTAATTTGATCAAAAAAAACCATAATGTAACAGTAGATGTATTGAATCTCCCGCTTGATGATGAAGAGACATATGCTTTATTATCCCGGGCAGAGACGGATGGAGTATTTCAATTAGAATCGGATGGCATGAAGAAGAATTTGAAGAAATTGAAGCCGAACCGTTTTGATGATATCATAGCGATGGTGGCACTTTACAGGCCGGGTCCCATACAGTTTATAGACAAATTTATCAAGCGTAAGCATGGTGAGGAGCCCATAATCTATGCTCATCCAATCATGGAAAAGACCTTGAAAGAGACCTATGGCGTGCTGGTTTATCAGGAACAGGTAATGCAGGTATCAAAGGATCTGGCGAATTTTGACAGTCCAACAGCGGGAGTTTTGCGTAAAGCAATGAGCAAGAAGATAGCGGATAAAATGGCAAAGCTGTATGAGCAGTTTGAGAAGGGTTCTCAGGAGAATGGCGTGAAGCTGGAGGTGATCAAACAGATCTGGTCGGAATTTGAGAATTTTGCTGAGTATGCGTTCAATAAGAGTCATGCAGCATGTTACGCATTGATTGCTTATCAGACGGCATATTTGAAGGCACATTATCCGGTGGAATTTATGGCAGCATTGATGTCTGAGGAAAAAGATGCTTCCAAGATACCGCGTCAGATCGAAGTCTGCCAGCGAATGGGCATTGAAGTGATACCTCCCAATGTTAATATCAGTGAAGTGGATTTTTCTGTTAAGGGCAAGAAAATACTCTATGGTTTGAAGGGCATCAAAAATGTAGGCGTAGCAGCAGTAGGCAAGATCATCGAGGAGCGTGAAGCCAATGGTCAATATGATGACATCTGGGATTTATGTACCCGGGTGGATTCAAAGGCAGTTAATAAAGCGGTAATAGAGAGTTTGATAGCAGCAGGAGCCTTAGATGAGATGAAAGGTAACAGGGCACAGAACTATAGTGTAGTGCAGCAGGCAATAGAAGTGGCAGCCAGTATTTATCAGGAGAAGATGCGGGGACAGTTAACACTATTTGAGGATTTTGCTGAGGATTCAGACGTGACTGTGATGCCTCAGTTGCCCGAGCTTGAGGAATGGGGCTTTCGGGAAAAACTTCAGAAGGAAAAGGATGTACTGGGTTTTTTCTGGTCAGGACATCCTCTGGAACGGTATAAAAATATAATTAATGCAATAAAGAATTTTGAGGCATCCTCCCTGGAAGGAACCAGTTATGCTTCATACCGGGTAATGATGGCTGGTCTGGTGAACGCTATTAGCAGCAGAACAAGTAAAAATGGCAAGCCTTATGCCATAATTGAGCTGGAAGACAGCAGCGGCAACTATGAGATCGGATTATACAGGGAGAAATTCGGGAGTTTCGTAAATAAATTTGCGAAAGGCAAGGCATATCTGATCGAAGGGAATATCCAGGTATCAGATAATGGAGGAGCGCGACTATTGCCGGAGCGGATATATGATCTGGCGTTATTTCCCCAGGGTTTGAGCGGAGTATTGAAACTGGAGCTTGATGAAGAGAAACTGAATGAGGCATTCTATGATCTAGTGGAAGCTAATACAGATGGAACGCAGGCAATAAAGCTGGAATTGATAGTATCTACCCGGGAATTCAGCTTCTTATACTGCCGGACAAGCCGGAAGCTGAAAATAACCGAGGAATTTTTGCAGAATCTGATCGAGATAAGCGAAGGTGAGATAAAATTAGAATTGAATTAGGAGAAAAGATGAAAATTTATGTATTTGCAATGCTGCTGCTGCTAAGCAGTATGGTTTTTGCGGGACAGCTGGGTGTTTATGTGGATAGCAATCGTTTTTTTGGAGAAGACGGCAAGACACAGGTGGAAATAAATTATTCATTTCCCTATAACGCGGTAGATTTTATGCAGCAGGAATATGGTTATGAGTCAGAGATATTTGTAGATATCATTATTCAGCGTGGTGAGAAAGTGATCAAGAGTGACTCATTTACCAATAAAGTGATAATCAGTGATGCTACCAAAGCGTTCAGTGATGAGGAATATCTGGATAAGATAACGCTGACCTTGCCGAATTATGATTTTAAACTGGCAGTGAAATTTGTAGATGTGCACACAGAGAGTTCATTTTTATGGGAATATGAATTTGAACCGCTGGATATTGATGGGATGTTAAGCGATCTGGAGATGAATAGTATAGTGAAGGTTGATACTACCGACTATCTGATAAAATTTCATCGAGGTGATTACCTGTATCAGGTGAAGCCCAATCATACTTTCCGGTCAGAAAACGGTTATCTGGACTATTATCTGCAGTTAAGAAATTTATTTGAAGATGAAAACGGCAAGTATCAACTGGAGCAGGATATAATAGTGAAATCAGGGGAGACAGTAGTGGATTCCATACGGAACGAATTAAGCGGAGATAATGCTGAGATCGTGGAAATTCAGGAGCGAATGCAGATCAGTGAATATGAAGATGGATATTATGAACTGCTCATGAGATATCGGGATAAAATAACCTATAGCCGAGCAGAGATAGTAGATTATTTTTGTATTAATTCGCGAAAATCTGCTGTAGTAAGGTTTTTTCCTGAGCTGGAAGATGATGTAAAACTCGCCAGTTACTTTATGAATACTAACGAAAAAAATGTGTTCAAGACCTTAAGTACAGACGGTAAATCTAATTATTTGAATAAATTCTGGATTTCACAAGACCCTAATCAAGCTACCCAGGAAAATGAATTTATAGAGGAAGTGAAATCCCGGATTCAATATGCCAATCAGTTTTTCTCACATTTTAAGCCCGGCTGGACAACAGATAAGGGCAGAATCTATATCAAATATGGCAAACCTTATGAAATCCGTAAGATGACCACTAATCTGGGGGAGCATGAGTTTTCCGACATAATTGATCGTACTGAGCAGAATTTTAACAGCACTATAGTAAGGAATTATGAGATATGGAAGTATAGAATGAAAAAAAATGCCAATTATATTTTTATTGATATGCTCACCTCAGGGGAATATAGATTGATCTACTGTTCAGATGAAAACGATGGAGAGATCACCTATTCAAACTGGAAGGAATATCTGGGTGATGATTTTGATGAGCGGCTTTTAGAGTGATCAGGAGCGGAAGGCATCTGGAATGAGTTTGATGAGCCATTTCTTTTTCTGGTCCAGGGAAATGGCGATGACGTCGAAGCGGGTGAAGGAATCGGCAAACCGGGGATTGAGCAGCAGGTAATATTGAGCAGCACGGGTGATTTTGAGTTGTTTGGGGTAATTAATACTGGCAATGGCATCATCAATACCGGAAAGACGAAAGCGAACTTCCACAAATACTAACTCCTTGTGTTGTTTGTCATAAGCGATCAGGTCAATTTCGCCGGACTTACAGGAAAAATTGCGTTCGAGTACTTTGTAGCCATGCTTTTTCAGGTAACGGCAGGCTTGATTTTCTGCTTTGTTTCCCTTTTCTTTTTTTAGATATTTATTCATGTATTAAAAAATAGCTTGACTTTGAGAATAAGGAAATTATTTCTTCAAAAAAATGTGGAGAAAGATAAATGAGAAGATACCTGATATATATATTTTTGCTGTTATTAGCGGGTTCGCAGCTATATGCCATACCCTATACATTGCAGGGGAATAAAATAAATATTCCTGATGCCTATATCTTGCCGCATAAAATGGCTACCATGAGTGTAGCGCTAGTGCCAGGTATAACCAATGCTGCTCCAGGTGGTGGTACTGAGATATTATTTAATGCGATAGCTAATGTCAATCTGGGATTGTATGATTATGGCGAA
Source organism: Candidatus Cloacimonadota bacterium (assembly GCA_021735645.1). Taxonomy (GTDB): domain Bacteria; phylum Cloacimonadota; class Cloacimonadia; order Cloacimonadales; family TCS61; genus Stygibacter. Next base: position 15,600 of record JAIPGP010000055.1, on the reverse strand, counting down.
GTAGGTTTTATCTTAAATAGTTATGGTGTACCATATATGAATTTCAAGCTGCAGTTACTGAAGGAAAAGAAGCGTATTCCGCAACTGGCTATAGGTTTAACTAATGTATTTTCTACAGTGACCAACAGCAATCATCCCAATTATACAGAAGGTCTGGTAGGCAGCGAGGACGACTTGATCAAGAATTCGCCTTATGCGGTGATGTCCAAGACGGCAATTATGGTATCGAATATAACCGGGCTGGAATACATCGAGCTTTCCGGCTTTCTGGGCTGGGGATTACGTAGATTCAAGGGTGAGGGTAAGCTGGCTAAATATATGAATGGCTTCTTTTTCGGTGTAGATTTTAAGCCAACGCGATTTTTGAGTTTTTACAGTGAAGTAGATGGTGAAAATATTAGTACCGGAATAAATATCTACTCGCGTCATTTCACTTATCAGTTCAGCGTATTCCGAATAGAGGAAGCCTTGAAATATGCCTTAGATGTAGGCAGCATCAATTTTGGTTTGAATATAGTATATACTTTAGACAGGTTCTCGGAGCAAAAAGTGAATGATCGGCAGGATTATTACAGTTATTATAAGACAATATCTCCTTTGATAGAACGTCGCGTAATCGTGGAAAACGTATTACCTGATGAGAATTTATCAGTTTATGAGGAACTACCGATGTTTGAGGAATTACAGGAACTGAAGAGACAAAGGCAGGAAAAGGAAGCAGAATTAGAAAGATTAAAACGACTACTTGAAGAAGAATAAATGAAAATCAGAATCATACTATTTATCACTTCAGTTTTTCTGTGCCAGTTGCTCTGGTCACAGCAGGCGACAAATACAGCACTTCTGGAAGAGATTCGTCAGGAGTCTTTTGATCTGGCAGTATTAGATGATGAAGTGGAGTATTATCAGAGACTTGTAGATAAACAGGATCAGGTAAAGGTTTTCTATAATCAGAACCGGTTAAGTAATATCCGGGAGTTATTTGAGCGTGATCTGGCGGAACTGGATTTGATATTTGAGGCAGATGATGCCGAAAGAGCAGTGAAGAAGCTGTGGGAAATATCGCGGGTTTACCGTGGTATCGAGTCATTGGACATAAAGAATTATTTTCCGGAAAGGCTTTTGCAATATTATCAGGCGCGGCTGGATGTGCTGGATGGCAAATATGAGAAAGCCAGACGTGTATTAGAAAAGAATCTAGCCGAAAATCTTGATCCACAGCACAGAAATGAGATCGTTCAGCTTTTAGAGGAGATTTATTTCAATCAAAAGAATTATGCCGACTACATCTCTGTATATCCCATATACAAAGGGATAAATACCATTCTTCAACGCTGGTGGCTGGGTCAATCTTTGTACAGTCTGGGTAGAATAGAAGAAGCAGCCACAGTGTTCCGTCGTCTGGCAAATGATGATGAATATGGTTTACGTTCTCGCTGCATGACCGTGCTGATCACGTATCAAAATGGCAATACAGCCCAGGCAATCACGGATTTTCTAACTTTAAAATATCAGTATTCACCATCAACGCCTTATTTCAATTTTATTAATCTTTGTTTGGCAAGACTATATGCTATTAACGGCAATAATCAGGAAGCGATCAATTTATATGATCAGTATGTGCAGTTAGAGGAAGACGTTCCCGATGAAATTCTGTATGAAATAGCAACAATCTATAAGAATTTTGGTGAATACGCCCAGGCGATAAATTATTATAAGAAGATAACCGAGAAGAAGTCCAAGAGCACCTATTATGTTACTGCCAAGTATTTTACAGCGATCACAGAGCAGGACAGGGGAAATTATGAAAGTGGTAGAGAGCATCTGCGTGAAATAATAGTGAAAAATGAAAACCTGATGCAGGCTTTAAATAAGAAATATGCCCTCCTGGAAAGCTACTCTTCTCTGTTACATGATCTGATCACAGAAACGCTTAGTTCAGAAAGAAGGCAGCAGATTGATAATCAATTGAGTGCTCTGGAAAGTCAGTTTCAGGAAAACCGCCAGGAAATAGAAATCTATAGTGAAGGGATAGACAGCGACAAACTGCTGTTTCTGAAATTACTGGAAGAAGAATATTTTTCCTATACAATCACTTTAGCAAATTATGAAGCATTTGTGCGATATTCGCGAAATCCCATGCTGAATCGGCTGCCATCGATCCAGAATTATCAAATGACCCGGACAGATTCCTCAATCGTATATCTGCAGATGGTAAATTATATAGAAGATTTATCTGCAAAATCTGCTGAATCCTATGCCTTGGCAAAATTTATGGCAGAGCAGAAAGTATATCTGGCATTTATCCGTGATATCTGGTTTGATATAAATCGATTGGCATCAGATTATAATGTTGCTGAAATAGGTGTTGTGGCGAACGATGCAGATACATTAATCAGCAGGAATCTGGCAATAATCTCTGATCTGGAAGGCTGGGCATTCAAAAAAAGTCTCAGCAGAGAAGAAAAAGACCTTTTGGCAGACAAGCAGGATCAGATAAAAAACAATAACAAAGAGCTGGAGAAAAAGGAAAAGGAATTTATTGATAAATTCTCTCAGGATATCACACCTCAATTAGCAGAGAAAGTTGATGATTTTGCTGCCTCCCAGGATGCAATTCGTAATCATTATGTGGATACTATCACTGCGATGGTTGAGTCTCTTTCAGATGAAAATCAAATGTATGAAAACACGCTTTTAGACATTCTATTTCGTCAATCCAGGCTTTTGGACCAGGAATACGTAGAATTCAGGAAACAGATAACAAATGAATAAAGTAACTATACTGGTATTTTCTATAATTCTGCTGCTGGCGGGATTACTTACTGCCCAGGATGTAGAATCTCAATTAAGCCTGCAATATAATAGCAAGATAGAATACATGCGGGAAGTGTATAACCGAATTCTACAGATGATCCGCGAGAATCCGGAAGCTGGCGAACTTGATAAATTATACTTTAATTTAGCAGAGCTTAGTACGGAATTAGACCGTAATAATCCCACGAAAACAGCATCATTTTATAAACAGATCATTCAATACAACCGCGACTTTGCTTATAAGGATATCGTGCTGTATAACATAGGGTATTACAGTTATCAGGCAGCAGTTCTTCAAAATGGACAAGCCCGGCAGAAAACTCAAAATTACCAGAATATCCCTGATTCTCTGAAATACAGCGAGGATGTATTTAGTGAGTCAATCAGGTACTATAAGCGTTTACTGGAGGAATTTCCCCAGTCATCATATTACAGCGAGACCGCCTGGCGTCTGGCAGATATCTATTATATGATCGGAGATGAGACACGTAAACGGATTGCTTTTTTACGGGCAATAGACTATTATAATCTGGCGATTCAGCAAACCGGGTCGTCATTTTATTTTCCGGCTCTAGCCGGAAAGGCAGAAACATTGTTCATTCTACAGGAGAAAAGTGATGCTATTGCTCTGGAATTCAGTATTTTGAACCAGCTTGACAGCATTCCTGACCTTAGAAACAGAGAATTACTGGCAACAGAAGCTATAAATAATTTAGCCTGGTCTTTTGCTAAAGACAATGAGCTAGACTTTGAAAACAGCAGTGTCACGGCTGCCAGACTGGAAATACGTCTTGCCGGACTGCATAATCCTGAAAACCAGAAACGGGTAATGATCTCTGTGGCAGACCAGCTTTTGCTGGATGACAGGCCCCAGACTGCTATTGGCTTATATGAAACATTTCAGGAGCTTTTCCCGCTTTCAGCTAATGCCCCTCAGGTGGCTGCCTCCAAGATAGCTATATATCAAAAATACCCTGATATCTTTGGCGGTGAAGAAAACTGTGTTGCCCAAATCAAGGCTATCCAGGCTGATATCAGAAGAAACTTCAACCCAAATTCCAACTGGTATCAGGAAAACAGCGGGAAAGATATCCTGCCTGCCATCGATGTTATTCGCAGTGCAATTGAATTTGGAGAACCTTTAATATTCAATGATTTTTTAACTGAACCAGATAAAAATAACTACCTGAGATACCGGCTGCTGGTAAATGATTATAGTGGATTTCAGCAGTTTGACACCCCGCAATCGCTGCAAAAACTGCAGACCTACCGGCAGAATCTGGTTTATATGAGTCAAATGCTGGCACAGGCGACTAATAAAGCGGATGATTATTTTTATGCTTTGCGTGATCTAAGGGAATATAATGACTTCTATCCGCAGCATCAGCAACTGGTAAATTTTGAGAAAAACATCTTTTTCTGCTATGAAAAACTGTATAATATCAGCCAGACAGATACTCTGAGATTACCTGATAATGATCTGGCGAATATGGATTCACTCTATATTATTGCTTCCAACAAATATGAGCAGATATTACGGGCTGACGAAGAGTGGGAAACTCATCAGAATGAATTAGCCCGGGTAATTTTCAAACGGGCAGAATTTTTGAGCCAGCAGGAACGCTATGAAGAAGCAGTATCTGACTTTCTGGCAGTGACGGAATTAGACGCCGAAAATGAATTGATCTCCGATGCTTTCCGCAGGGCTGCAGAAATCGCTCTGCAAAAACAGGATTATGACAATGCTGAAGCTTATTTGCGTCAGGCAATGGATTTCTCCAGTGGCTACAGCCAGTCCGATGTATATAAAAATGTCATTTTGGTTATCCGGCAAAAGGCAGAAAACCTGCTTCTCCAGCAGGAATATAGCCAGGCAGCAGCCGAATTTCTGCGACTTTCTCTGGAACTGGAAGCTATTTACCCGGAGCAAAGTCTCAGTTACCTGAATCGGGCAATTGATGTCTATGAAGACCTGGGTAATGATAATAAAGTTAATGAACTGCTGAATGTGGTTGCTGTTCGCCAGAATATGAACCAGATAGTGGCAGTATATCGTAACATCTGGCAGGAAGCAGACAAACTGGAAGACTATACGCGTTCGCTGAGTTTGCGTGAGGATTTCATAGACCGTTATCCAGGCACGAATGAGGCTTGGCGAGTAAAGCTGCAAATTATTGATATATATGAAAATAAGCTACATGAGAAAGCCAGGGCAGCCGAGATGTATCTGCAGCTTCATGCTGAATATCAGTCATATGATCTGGGTAGAGAACGCCCGGAAAGCATCTTTCTAAATGCCCTTAGAATATATCAGGATCTGGATGATAAAGCAAAATGTGCCCAACTCTCGGAGACTTTTACTGAAATGTATCCTGATTACTCGCTGATAGACCTCAATCTAACCTATAGTGACACAGATAACTTTCGAACCAGTATTAGAAAGCTGAAGAAACTCAAAGAAAACATTAACTCTCTTTTCCAGCAGCAGGAATATGAAATAGCCAGGCAGAACATAGAAGAATTTCGTCAAATTGCCACAGCCTTGAATGTTGATAGCCTTAGAATTGATCTTTCAGAAGATAACCTGCTTTTTAATAATTACCTGTCTTACGCAGATTATTATAAAAACCTCAAACTGGAAGTCAGTAAAATTGAGAACGGTTTTCTTTTGCAAAAACCTCAGCAACTTATTCCAGTAAGCTCTGATACACGCTGGCAGGAAAACATGGTAGGCGGAGAAAACCTGATTGGCATGCTGTTGCAGAAGTGTAATGACTACCGCAACAATCTTCTGGGAATATTGCAGGACGGTGCTGCTCATCAGCTTGACACTCCGGGTTACACTCATGCTATCTGGGCAATTGCGGCTGCTTATGATCATGGATATGAAGCTGTGGATCAGCAGATCAAGAATTTTGTAGTAAAATCTGCTCAACTTAATCGTCCTGAACTGGAAAACAATGATTATCTACGCAGCGAACTTAAAAGACGCCTGATCGCTGAAGGAAAAGAATATTCCTTTGAATTTCAGCTTGCTGCTGCAGATTTTTATCAAAATCTCTTATACCAGTTCTATGATAATGCCAGTTATAACGATCTCTGGACACGTAAAGCACTTAACCGGCTGAACGAATGGGGAATCAGGGATGCCAGCGGTGCTTTAGTAATGCTGGATGAAAAGATGATGTTTGACGAAGAATCTTATGCAAATGAAGAAATAGAAAAAGAATACAACCAGATTTTTGCAGAATACCAGAACCGGCAATACAGCTCTGCCCAAGTGAAGTTCATGAATTTCCTCACTTCATATCCGGGACACAGTCTTTCCTACGAAGCACTTTATTTTGCGGCTGAATGCTATTATAATATGGGACAATTAAGTAAAGCAATGGAGATGCTGGAGAAAGTGATAGATTTTGAGCGGGAAAAAACGCCGGATGCTCTCTTGAGGCTGGGTCACTGCTACAATTCCATAGGTAAAAAGCAGGAAGCTTATGCCTGCTGGAACCGGCTGATAGAAGAATATCCTGACAATTATCTCACAGATGTTATCAAACTCACTTTTGTTGATATCGCCAAGCAGGAAGAAAGTGCCCAGGCTGCTGCTTCAATTCCTGCCCGTACAGAGCAAAAGGTCACTCTCAAATACCGTAATTATATTCAAAGCTATAAGCTGGGTAAATATAAAGCAGCCCGTAAAGGTTTTGCTTCCATCACCCGCAAATATCCCGAACATCCGCTTGCCTACAGTGCATTATTCATGCAGGCTGAGTCATATTATCAGGAAGAGAATTATGCAGAAGCTGCTGCTATTTATAGTCAGGTAGCTGCCCAGTCCGGTAATAAAACTGTGAATTCTATTTATAAACTGGGTCAATGTGCCGAAAAGACCGGTAACCTGGCACTGCGGGACAGATACTGGCAGCAGATAGTAGATGATTATCCCGAGCATTATCTGGCGAATGTGGTAATGGGAGGAGAAGAAGCGGTCAAAACTCAAAGAACAATTGAAAGACCTGCTGCTGCAAAGCCACGTCAAGTGCCTGCCACCCCGGTAACTTCAAGTCCTGCAAATTACCAGTATAAAAAAGCTCTAATGGATTTCCGCTATAATAAGTATGCGGAAGCAGCCACCGGATTCCGGGAATTTGCCACGCAATATCCTGAGCACAGACTCGCATTTAATGCCCGTTACCTGCTGGCAGAATCTTATCAAAAGCTGGAACAGTATCAGGACGCGTTGACTCTCTATCAGGAATTATTGCCGGAGTCTGGAGCCAGACGCTCAGAAAACCTCCTGCATATTGCCCAGATATATCTTGCTCTTGGTGATACTCAAAGTGCCAGTACTATCCTGCAGGAAATCAAAATCAATTATGCGGGTACTTTTAATGCTGCCCAGGCGAATAAAATGCTTAATCAGTTAACAGGAGCTGACCAAAATGAAGAATAAACTTGCTCTGGCACTGGTAATCATATTCTTACTCACTGCTAATGCCCTTATAGCTCAAAATCCTCAACCGGGCACTCCCCCGCCTGCTCAACCTGCTGTCAATCCTCAGGCTGCCGTGAAACCTCTATTAAAACATGATTTCTCCAAACCGCTGCATCACAACTGTATGGCAAGAAGACGTACGGTTCTTTCACTGGCAAGGTATCAGGAGAATATTGATCTCGATAAAAAACTGAAAACCTCAAATGAAATGCTCTATTAGGAGACTTCATGAAATATGTCATATTTAGTATATTGTTAATCTACCTTGCCGTGCTCTCAGCTTCGCTGGCTGATTACCAGTCAGAATTTGGGTTCCCGATGGATAAACCGCGTCATGGTAAATACTATTTCCAGAGAGAATTATTCTCAATCGAGCAAGACCCCCAGATCATCAATTACCAGCCGTCTTTAGTCAAAGCAGACTTTCAGCCGGAAGCTGCCTCCAGTATGCAGACTGAGCTGGATAATTTTTCTCTTTCAGACACTACTCTGGTGATTAATACAGATGCTCTGAATGATCTTGATCTTTTTTCTTCACTAAAAATGGATTTTAGCTTAGGTGAAGATAAAACTCTGCTCGAACCGGAAGAAGATTATCAGTTTAAATTCGCAGAACCTGCTGATTATAATCTCTATATAAAAATGGAAATTCCTGCCCTAAATGCCCAAGCTGAGAACCAGATCGATTTTATCCCGGTTACCAGCCGCTCAAGACAGGAACTGCAGCTCATTATTCCCCAAATACTCAGTTTCAGCTACCAGCTTGATAATATCTATAACAACGAAAACATGATCCTCCCGCAATATGGCTCAATTGATTTCATTATTACAATAGATACTCAAGGTATTACGGAAGTGGATTACCAGGTTACTGCCGGTCAGGGATTTTCTAATAGCTTTATTTCTAAGTGCCGCGATGCTATCAGACGCTGGCAGATTTCTTCTCCGGTGAAAGTGCAGTATGTGCTCTCCCGGAATTACCTGCTCAGACCTTGATGTTTTATTATGACATAGTCCTTCCCCTGGCACTTGCTAAGCCTCTCACCTATACTTCTTCTACAGAACTGATTACAGGTTCCCGGGTTATTGTACAGGTACGCAATGCCTATTATACTGGCATTGTCTGGCAGCAGGCAAAGGAAATTTCTCCCGATATCAAGTACCTTCCCATCAAAGAAATCGTCGATGATTCCCAATTGATGCCGGATAGTATTCTCAAACTGGCTGCCTGGCTTAGCGATTATTATCATACCCCTATCGGGGTTTCACTTTTTGCCATGTTCCCGGGTGCTTTGGATGTGATCATTCAGCTTGAACTAAGGCTCACAGAAAATACGGATTACTCCTCGCTGGAACCCAAAACAGTTGCTCTTTTGAAAATCCTGGATAATCAGCTATGGACTCCCATAAAGAAGTTCAAAGAAAAGTTCAGCGGCACGGGTTTTTATCTACTTTTAGAAGAGCTGGAAGCCGGGTACTTTCTGGAGATTAAAAGAAGTTTTGATAAGAAGATCAAGAAAAAGATCGCTAATTATGTGATCAAAAAGCCAATTGCTGAATTACCTGTATTGACCCCTAAACAGCTGGAATTATATGAATATATCTGCCAGACTGGCGAAGAATTGCCACTTAGTATTATTGCCACAAAATTTACTTACAGTCTGGTGAAAGCTCTGCGAACCAAAAAACTGATAGATATAGAACCTCGCGAAGTGCTGCCCACAGATTCACTATTCCCCAAGCAGAGGAATCCGCAATATTTAGAGCCAACCTTAGAACAGAAAGAAGCTATTCAGGTACTTTCATCGGCTCTTTTGGAGCAGAAATTTAAACCTTTCCTGCTCTACGGTATCACGGGCAGCGGCAAAACGGAAGTCTATATCCAGACAATTAAAAAGACGCTGGCTGAGGGCAAAACCGCCCTGATGCTGGTACCGGAAATCTCGCTTACTCCTCAAATGGTGGAACGCTTCTATAATGCTTTCGGCGTGAATATTGCCATCCTGCACAGCCATCTGAATGACCGCCAGCGCTGGCAGCAGTGGCAGAATATCAGAAAAGGACAAAGCCGCATCGTGATTGGCGCACGAAGTGCCATTTTTGCTCCGCTGCAGAATATAGGCATCATCATTGTGGATGAAGAACATGAAAACAGCTATAAACAGGATACTGCTCCCCGCTACAATGGTCGTGACCTGGCAGTGATGCGGGCTTATCTGGAAAAAGCAGTTATTGTTTTAGGCAGTGCCACTCCCTCACTGGAAAGCTGGCATAATACCCATAATCACAAATACACCCTGCTCAAACTTACTAAACGACCCGGCAGCTTCAAACTACCCGCTGTTCAGATTGTAGACATGAAAAATATGACTGATAAAGGGCTTTTCTCTCCTCAATTGATAAAATTGATTGATGACAGACTGAAGAAAAAACAGCAGATCATCCTTTTCCAGAACCGTCGCGGGCATTCTTCCTTTATCCAGTGCCTGAAATGCGGATTGCTGCTCAAATGCCCTAATTGCGATATCAGCCTTAATTATCATTCCTTTAACGATACAATGATCTGTCACTACTGCGGTTTAGTGAAACAGGTTCCCCGCAAGTGTCCTGATTGCGGCGGCTTTCTCTTCAATTATGGAGCTCCGGGCACGCAGCAGATAGAAGAGCAGCTAAGAATCATTTTCCCGCAGGCTCATATCCTCAGGATGGACTCCGATACCACTTCCGGCACCAGCAGCTACCAGAACATGTTTGACCGCATGAAATCCGGTGCTATAGACATTTTATTGGGTACGCAAATGATCTCCAAAGGATTGGATTTCCCCAATGTCACACTAGTAGGCGTTATATCCGCTGATGTAGGGCTTAGTTTCCCGGATTTTAGAGCTGGCGAAGCTACCTTCCAGTTACTCACCCAGGTTGCCGGCAGATCAGGCCGCGGTGAAATTGCCGGCGATGTGATTATCCAGACCTATAACCCCACCCATTACGCAATCACCTGCGCCATGCAGCAAGATTTTCCCGCCTTTGCCGATATTGAACTCACTGATCGTGAAACCCTGCATTATGCCCCTTTCTACAGACTGGCAAGGATCATATTCACTGCTGAAAATGAAAAATTCCTCATCCAGTCACTTAACCAGAATAAACCGTTATTTCAGAAGATAAATAACTCTTTCTCCAATGATGACCTCTTCCTGATAGGACCCGCCCCTGCACCGCTTACAAAGATCAAGAAAAAGTTCCGTTACCACATCTTCATCAAAGCACGTAACAACCAGATCATCAATAAAGCAGTATCGCTTCTTCAAACTCATCTCAAACTACCTAACGCCATAAAATTAACTATCGATATTGATCCGCAGAATATGCTGTAGATGTAGGTCAATCATCCCTGATTGACTAATATGGAAGACTTAATCGGGGACGATTAAGCTACATGAAGAGCAATCTTCCAGATTGTTTACAGTCTTTAACGATAAATTCTGGTTGTGAAACAGTTCCGTACAGTTTCCAGTGCATCGAGGCGAACTATAATTTTTTTGGGGGGGTCTTTGATGTGGTATGGAAATTGCGTACTATAGTAGTGGAAAATTGAAATGATGAAAAGGAGCATATATGAAAAATGGAGCATTTTTTATTATAGTAGTACTAATGGGAGTACTGCTTTATGGTGGAACAGTGGAATATACTCAGTCAATGGGGTTCCCCGAACTTGATGTAAATGGGGAGTATCTGGAAATTAATTATGATAATTGTATAAATATAGGTGAGGAAGGTGAACCGCTACTTCCCTGGAAAGGAATAGATTTACTGCTACCGCAGGATACGGAAGTTACAAGTGTAAACATTGTGGACATCGAATATTATCCTGTAGAAGAAAATGGAGTTATTGCTCCGTCAGCACGTCCATTTCCAATCTCACAGCCGGCACCAGTGGGTTATCTTGCCCAGCCGGATGCAGCGATATATGGTTTAGACAGTGTATTTCCGGTGCGCAGCATAAGTGATGCTTATACGGGATATTTGAGTGGTCATGGCATAGCCTCGCTGCAGTTTTGTCCGGTGGAATATAATCCGGTAACGGGCAGAGTGCGTTTTGTGAAATCGGTCACAATTGAGCTGGAAACGGTCTATAGTGGACGGGCAATGGAAGTGGAAGCAAATTTGAGTGACAAACGGTCTGTAATTGAACGTATCGAGCGCATAGTAGAGAATCCGGAAGTTTTGGCAGAATATAGTTATAATACTAATGAGCGGTTGATTGATTATGATATGCTTTTGATCACCAATAGTGATTTATTGCCTTATTTTCAGGATTATGTGGAATTCAAGGAATCAACCGGCTTTTCAGTTGCAGTAGAAGTAGTTGAAAATATCTATTCAAATTATACAGGAATCGATGAAGCAGCTCAGGTGCGGAGCTGCATATTATCTTATTACCAAAGTTATGACATCGAATATGTGATTTTGGGTGGTGATGCTGGGAACAGTAATGAAGTGGCAATAGTACCTCATCGCGGATTTGCCGTTGATGATGATCCCAGCCTGCCTTCAGACATGTATTTCTCTAATCTGGATGGCACCTGGAATACAGACGGTGATGGTAACTGGGGTGAGCAAAATGAAATAGATCCCTATTCTGAAGTAGCAATTGGCAGGATTTGTGTGGACAGTCCCACTGAGGTGAGTAATGCAGTTAACAAGCTGATAATGTATCAAAATAATCCGGTAATAGAAGATATCGAGAAATCCGTGATGGTTGGAGAAGAGCTGAATAACAATCCTCAAACCAATGGTGGAAATTATAAAGACCAGATAGCTGACGGCGGTTATTATGACGGCTATTCTACTGAGGGTGTCAGCGATAACTTCAATATAAATTATTTTTATGAAAGAGATATGAACTGGAATAAATATGACCTTTATGATGAATTTTCTGATGTAGGAATAAATCTGCTCAATCATCTGGGACATTCAAGTCCCACCTATAACATGAAAATGGAGAACAGTGATCTAACAGCCTCAAATTTCACAAATAACGGTTTAACTCGAGGATTTGTGATTGGCTATTCACAGGGCTGCTATAATGGTTCTTTTGATAATTATCATTATAATGGTTATTATACTGAAGATTGTTTTGCTGAGAAGTTTTCCGGCGGCATACCCGGGGGTGAAGTAGCCTGTATTGCTAATTCACGCTATGGCTGGTATATGCCCGGAGGTACAAACAGTTCGTCCCAGTATTATGACAGGATGTTTTTCCATGGCATATTTGGCGAAGACATCAGTGAGATCGGCAAAGTGAACAGTTATTCTCATGAAGATAATGTGAGCATGATGCAGAATAACAGCAATATGCGCTGGGTCTGCTATGAGACAAATTTATTTGGTGACCCGAGTATGGATATCTGGACAGCTGAGCCTACTGATATGATAGTAGAATATCCGGTATCTTTACCGATTGGGATTGATACGATACAATTAACATCTACTGAGCCTTATACGCGTATTGCCCTGGTGCAGGATGGAGAATTGATCGGCAGAGGTGTTACAGACGCAAGTGGTGCCCTGACGATAACCACTTTTGAGATGATCAACTCACCGGGCTTGATCAGTGTATCAGGAATTGCCCATAATAAAAACAGATTTGAAGGTAATATAATAATTGCTACTGACCAGCCTTATGTAGTAATGCAGTCAGTGGAATTTGATGATGTGAGCGGTAATGGCAATGGTTTACTGGATTATAGTGAAACAGTGGATGTGACTTTGAACCTGAATAACGTTGGTAATCAGACAGCAGAAGGCGTGAGTGCTACTATTTCCACCTTTGACCAAAATGTGACTATTACTGATGGCATGGTGGATTGCGGAGATATCAGCGGAGAGACCATAGAAGAATTTACAGCAGCCTTTTGTCTGGAAATTTCTGATGAAGTGGAAGATCAGCATTCAGCAGTATTGATGCTGGAAATCACTGATGAGAATGGAGCTGTCTGGTCATCTAATTTTGTAATAGTATTAAATGCGCCCGTGTTGACAAGTGCCTATGCCCAGATCGATGATAGTGCCGGTAATGGTGATGGTGTGCTGGATGCAGGGGAAAGCGTGATCATGGTATTTCCTACTATGAATACCGGTAATTCTGCAACTGGTATCATAGATGCCATACTATTGAGCTTTGATCCCTGGGTTACTGTGGAAACAATATCAACAATTATTCCTGCTTTAGCCGTTGGTGAAGAAGGTGTCGCCGAATTTGTGGTTACAATTAATGAGAACACTCCGGAAGGCACCAGTGTGAGCTTTAATTATAATGCCTCTTCCGGCAGTTATGTTACAACTGCAGATTATAACTATACGGTAGGATTGGTTTTAGAAGATTTTGAGAATGGAACCTTTGAGAGCTATCCCTGGACATTTACAGGTCAACAATGGACGATAGATGATTATTCATATATGGGACAGTATGCTGCCAAATCAGGCACGATAGGAAATAATGCCACTACCTCAATGCTGATTGAAAGCTGGGTTCGAGTTGATGGAACAATTTCGTTCTATAAGAAAGTATCCTGTGAAGCTGATCCGGGAAGTCATAACTTTGACTGGCTGGCTTTCTATATTGATGGAATTCAGCAGGATAGATGGGATGGAGAAGACCCCTGGAGTCTGGAAGAATATAATATCAGCGCAGGACTTCACACCTTTGAATGGCGATATCGCAAAGATCAGGCTGTATCCAGCGGCTCAGATGCCGGCTGGATTGATTATATTGTCTTCCCACCCATGGGACCGCCTCCTGCGCCGGAACTACTGGTGAATGTGACAGCATTGGATGTGGAATTGATGCCAGACAGCCAAAGCAGTGAAGTGATAGAGCTGGAGAATCTGGGAGTTGGAGACATTAATTATACTGTGCAGATAGTGGAAACCGATGCAGGTGATAGAGATATTACTGGCAGCCAGATAAGCTGTAATGCAGATAATTATACGCCAGGTGAAACAACCGGCTGGGTATTTGAACTGAGCAATAATTCTTCTGACGGTGAAGCTATTACTGAAGTTTATCTTGATTTTCCCGATGGTATCACAGTGAATATTGCTACCGGATTTTATGGCGGCAGTAATCCTTTGATGCCTGATAATGCATCTGGTAATGGAGCGGAAATACACTGGACAAGTACCGGGGGAGTATTAGCCGGTGAAGATGCCACTGCTGGTGTGAATGTTACCGTAAGTAATGATTTTACGGGCGAAGTTCAGCTTGATTATGAATTAATCGGCAGCAATGGTGGAAATGAAACCGGTACTGTATATCTATTCAGTTTGGGACTGGGCTGGTGTAACCTTTCGCATAATACAGGCACGATTGGTACTTTAGGAAATGACGAAGTAACAGTATATTTTAATAGCACCGGTTTGAGTGCCGGAGATTATACAGCAGAAATATTAATCAGTGATGAACGTACCACCATTACAGTGCCGGTACTCCTCACTGTAGTGAATACTCCTGTAACTGATGGAGACTTGCCTGGGACAACAGAATTACTTGGAGCATACCCTAATCCGTTCAATCCAGAAACGAATTTAAAATTTAATCTGGCTCAAAATTGTAATATTATACTTGACATCTTTAATATTCGTGGTCAATTAGTCTCCAGATTAGCAAAAGGTGTCTATAGTGCTGGTGAACACTCAGTTCGCTGGGACGGAAAAGATAAAACTGGTCGTGCAGCATCGAGCGGAATATATTTCTGCCGATTTAGTGCCCGAGGAGTATCTGGCAGACCTGATGGAAATAATCAGGAACCGCCGGAAGACTACACGACAGTAACAAAGATCGCCCTGATGAAATAATTCGGGGTTGTTACCAGCACCCGGGCAGCCCCGCCCGGGCCTCCTCCTCTAAAAAGGGTCCCCATTTGGGGACCTTCTTTTTTTTTAGAGGCGGCACAGTTGAAAAGGGGATAGAAGTTTGGTTCCTGTTTGCTACAAATAAATAAGCACTACGTGCTAAAGTAAAAAAACACATTTAATCCACCTAAGGATATCTGGTTAAGAGATTATACTTATCAGATTGACTTGAAAATTCGACCGTATGCCTTCCAGTCTCGGAATAGTTGTTATGTAACTTAATCTTTCCAGGTTAACCCAAGTTTACCATTAAATTTTCTTTTTCATCAATTTTGCAGAATCTAACCATATACCTGAAATCATAAAGGTATAATTTACAATGGATTGCTTTTTTAAGTATAAAATATTTTATTCAAATAGTGGCTAAATGG
>JAIPGP010000054.1 GCA_021735645.1 Candidatus Cloacimonadota bacterium | reverse complement strand
CTGCCTGGCCTGTTACTTCAATATTATTTTCAGGAACTGCCACACCTGTAGCCGATTCCCAGCAGTATACAGTACTGGTAGCTGCTGAGCCATACATGTACTCACCATCAAAAGCCAGATCTCGCGCTCCTGTTAATGGTGCTGTAATTGATTCGATATAAGTACCTTCCGAATCAAATTTAAAAATCAGATTGGAACCACTCCATTTAGTGGCATAAAAAAATTCTCCATCCCATTCCATACCGGATAGTCCGGTTTGACCTGTAGGCGTGTCTACATCAAACTGCAGTAGATTGTCCCAGGGATCGCGACTTGGGTTAGCGGGGGCATTACTGGAGGCGGAATTCATATCCCGTCTCTCATAAATGCCATTCGGGTCCTTTGCCATCAAGGTGCAAAGCATACTGACCGTGATCAAGATTAATAAAAACTTCTTCATAAAACTCTCCTGTTTTTGTTTACCTCATAATTTTTAATACAATTAATAACTCAAAATTCCATTCTTTTTTAGCTGCGAAAGACTTACATAAACATTCTTAACTTCACTATATTTTTTAAAAAATCTCGAAATCCTCTTGTTGCCAAATCAATAATCCTACATAATTCCTACCTGTAACATTACAAAAATTATGTCAAGATAATAAGTTTTTTTCACTGGTATCCCCTCCAGAAATTGAAATAATTTCTGTAACTAAGTCAGATGTGCACCGCCAGAGTACTCACAAGTGGGGCGCAGATGACGGCCATTATCAACTTGAACTGCAAAACGTGTTTTTTGTCCACTACGTCCTCTATGTCCACTAAGTCCACTTCATTCAGCGCAGAAAATTTTATGAGACGGTGACAATAATCTTACTACAGATGTTGCATAAGGTGGGCTCCCTGTGGTTTTTTTCCCAAAAATGCAGGTTAGCTGTGAGAATATTAACAAGTGTTCTGCTTTATATTTAGAGAGATTATTTTTTTCCCCTTCTCATTTGTAAATAAAAGGAGGAAGGATTATTGCCAGGTAAAAGTGCCAGATAAAGCTGCTGAATATACTCACAAAAAAAAATACCTTGAAGAAAAACAGGGGGTATTGAATATGTGACAAAATTAAATAAAAACAATAAGGAGTGAAGTTTATGAAAAAACTGATGCTATTGGGCGACGAAGCCTTAGCTCAGGGTGCGGTTGATGCCGGATGCTCTGGGGTATTTGCTTATCCCGGCACACCTTCAACTGAAATTATGGAATATATTCAGAAATGCCCTGAAGCTTTGCAGAGAAACATTCACCGCACCTGGTCTTCTAATGAAAAGACAGCTGTTGAAGAAGCGGTAGGAATGTCATATACCGGCAAGAGGACTATGAGCTGCATGAAGCATGTAGGCTTGAATGTTGCTGCCGACCCCTTTATGAATTCAGCGTTTGTTGGCGCAAATGGCGGTCATATTGTCACTGTGGCAGATGATCCCAGTATGCACTCATCCCAGAATGAGCAGGATAGCCGCTTTTATGCCAAATTTGCCATGATACCCTGTATGGAACCTTCTAATCAGCAGGAATGCTATGATATGACATTTCATGCTTATGAGCTTTCCGAAAAATATCATCTTCCCGTGATGCTGCGTCTTGAAACCCGTTTATCACATTCTCGCAGTGGAGTGCAACGCAGGGATATGCTGCCAGAGAACGAATTGAAGTTGCCCGAAGACAGAAATCAATTCATGCTGCTGCCCGCTTTTGCCAGAAGAAAATATAAGCACCTGATCGAAATCCAGCCAGACTTGACAGAAGAAAGCGAAAATTCACCTTTCAACTGGGTGGAAGAAGGTAAAGACACCAGCCTGGGCATCATTGCCTCTGGACTTGCTTATAATTATGTGAAAGAAGTAACTATTCGCTATAACTGCGAATATCCCATTTTAAAGATCAGTCAATATCCCATTCCGGTAAAAATGATCGAGAAATTCATGGATAACTGTGATAAAATACTGGTAGTGGAAGAAGGTCAGCCATTAGTAGAAGAGATGCTGAAGGGTGCCATTCCTAAAGATTCCAGGATTATGGGTCGTCTGGATGGAACTTTCACGCGTGACGGCGAAATGGACCCAAACAAAGTGGCAGCTGCATTAGGCAAAGAAACACGAACCGGAGAAAGCTTACCGGAAATAGTAACTGGCAGACCCCCGGCATTATGCGTGGGATGTCCTCATATAGACAGCTATAAAGCCTTAAATGATGTCTTGAAATCTTATGTGGAAGATGGGCAGCGCCACGTGTTCAGTGATATCGGCTGTTATACCCTGGGATTTCTACCTCCTTATAATGCTATAAATACCTGCCTTGATATGGGTGCATCAATCACCATGGCAAAAGGTGCAGCAAATGCCGGATTATTCCCCGCAATTGCCGTAATTGGGGATAGCACATTCTGTCATTCTGGCATGACGGGTCTTCTCGATTGCATTTATGATAAGACCAACCTGGTGATTATTATACTTGATAATTCCACTACCGGCATGACTGGTGGTCAGGACTACACAGGTTTTGGCAGGCTGGAAGCTATCTGTATTGGCTTAGGTGTGGAGAAGGAACATATTCGCGTGGTAACACCGCTTTCCCGCAATTTCGAGGAAAATGTGCAGATACTTAAAGAAGAAATTGATTATAAAGGCGTATCTGTTGTGATCCCTCGCAGGGAATGCGTGCAAACTATGACTCGCAGAATGCGGGCTTTGAAGAAGCAGGAGGCGAAATAATGAAACAGGATATTATACTGGCAGGCGTTGGTGGACAGGGAATCTTGACGATCGCAGCTATCATCGGGCAAGCTGCTTTAGATAATGGCTTAAACATGAAGCAGGCAGAAGTGCATGGCATGAGCCAGCGGGGTGGTGATGTGCAGAGTCATCTGCGGATCTCTGATAAAGCAATTTACTCGGATTTGATCGCCAAAGGCGATTGTGACATGATTTTATCCGTGGAACCTATGGAAGCATTACGCTACAAACCCTATCTTGCCCAAACCGGCTGGCTGATCACAAATAGCACCCCATTTATGAATATTCCCAATTATCCTGAGCAGGATGGTCTGGAAAAAGAAATTTACTCAATTAAAAATCATGTTCTGCTGAATGCTGATCAGATCGCCAAAGACCTGGGCAGTGCCAGAGCTATGAATATTGTGATGCTGGGTGCTGCCACCAAATATCTGAATATTCCCTATAAATCTTTTGAAATTGCCCTGCAAATAATCTTTGGGCGCAAAGGTCAAAATATTGTAGATATGAATATTAAAGCACTCGCCGCCGGACGTAAGTTCGCTGACGAAAAGTTATAAAAAAAATGCCGGTCAATTGACCGGCTTTTTTTTCGTGAGTCGTGAGTCGCAAACTTGACAGGTGCTTTGTTTTCAGTTGTCCGTGAGTTTTTAAACACCAGTCAAGTTCTCAACTCACGATTCACGACTCACGATTTGGAGGTATTTATGAAACGGAGTGAAGTATTAGACAGGTTTGAAGTGATGCAGGAAGCGATGCTGGCGACTACTGACGGAGAACGGGCTTATGTGCGGCCAGTAATGCTGATTTATTATCAGGAACGGTTTTTTATCGCTACTGGAAACGCAGATGCCAAATGCAGTCAAATACGTAAGCAGGGCAGAGCAGAAGTGTGCTATTATCCCGATACTGAAGAAAAGGGCTGCTATATCCGCTTTAATGGTGATGCAAAATTGATCAGTGACATTGATTTAAAGGGTGAGATTATGGAAGTGGCTACTTTTATTAAGAGCTATTGGACAGACCCGGCAGACAGCGGCTATGCCGTGATAGAGATCATCCCAGACTGGTTTGATTTTATGGCGTATGGCACTAGTGTGGAGTCTAGAGTGAAGGGTTAAGCGTGAAGAGTAATGGGTCAAGAGTGATGGGTGACAGGTACTTAAATTCTCTATTTACCAGCATATTTTACCCACCAGTCCAGTTCTTCGACTCACGACTCCCGAAAATCTTATTTCTTTTCCGTAGCAATAATCAGTTTCTGGAAACCGGCTTGCTGGGCAGTCTCCATAAATTCTACTACATTCCCATAATTAATAGATTGGTCTGCTTTCAGCACAATAGCATTTTCTGCTAAGGAAGTATCAATTAGAGCAGCTAATTTCAGACCAAGATCAGTGATTTCTACAGGTTGATTATTCAGGATAATTTTACCATCAGCACTAATAAACAGGACATTTTCTGAATCATCAGTAACTTTTGCTGATTGAGTTTTAGGTAGATCAAGCTTCATGCCGGGCTGCTGCACAAAGCTGGTTGTGAGCATAAAGAAGATCAGTAGCAGCAGTACAACGTCTATCAGTGAAGTGACATTGATAATGGCAGCACCTCTTTTCCGGCGATTTGTACTTAGCTGCATCAAGTCTCCTGCTTATAGCTTCTGATCTTGCGTATAAGCTCATTACTGATTTTTTCCAGTTCCAGGATAACATTATTAGACCGTTGATAGAAATAATTATAAAATACCAGAGTAGGAATTCCTATCGAAAGCCCCACAGCTGTGGAAATAAGTGCTTCCGAAATACCGCCTGATAGCAAAGCAGGGTCTCCTACACCTTGAGTGGAAATATCAGCAAATACACGCACCATTCCCAGTACAGTTCCCAGAAGCCCCAAAATCGGTGCAATGGCTGCTACTGTTTCTAATATCCCCAAGCCGCGTTCCAGAATCCTGATCTCCTGCCTTGCCTGATCTGCAACGTCTTCCTTGATATCTTCCAACGGCTGATGATAGTTTTCCAGAATGATCTTGATCAGATGCGAAAAAGGACCATGATAATTACTGCAGACCGATACTGCCAGCGGGATGTCCTCAGGAGAAGCAATATTATCTACTACTGAGATGATTTCAGGGTTAAATATTTTACTTTTTTTATAGACGATAAACTTTTCTATGATAATTGCCAGTGCCAGTATGGAGCAGATCGCCAGCGGAATCATCACTATTCCGCCTTGAGCCAGGGAGTTATAAATTTCTAACATTTTATGTCCTTAGTCTTTTAATATTGAAAATGAGAATTTGGCAGTTACTTCCAGCCGGTCTTCCGGAAAGTCGGAAGGAAGCGGTTGAAAAGCAGAGGATAGCTGAATGGCATTCACACTGGACTGCTCCAGAGAATAGTGGGCATCACTTTTTAAAACTTCCAGTTTACTCACCACCCCGGAAGGCAGTACTGTGAAATGTACCAGGATGTCTCCACTGATCGCACCCAGATGAGTGAAAGCATAAGGCAGATTCATATTACTGCGGATACGCCTTTTCATTGTAATCAAATATGGTGCAAAATCCCAGTTATAAGTATTAAAACTGAAACCTCCCATATCAGAAGCGGAAGTATCCAGGTTTTTGAAAGCTGTCTCAGGATTACGGAGTTGTTCTTTTAAGGCAGTATCTTTTTCCTTCAGCAATTCTCGCAGAGATTCACTGTCGTTTTTTGCCGTTTCAGCAGTCTCCTGCTCCTGTGCGTCTTCTGTAAGACTGTTCTCTGCGAGGTCAGACTCAGTAACCGGCAGAGTGGGAGTAAGTGGATAATTTTTAGCTTCCGAGAAACCGTCATTATAAGGCAGTCCAGCATCAAGTTCAGTTTCACTATACAAATCCTGAGCTTTGGCACTCTGATCTGAGGCAAGCTCAGTTTCTGCTGAGGGAAGTTGATCAGCAATATTTTCCGGTGTTTCCACCAGTTCAAAAGTAAGTCTTTTCTCTTGCGGTTCAGGAGAATGTGAAGGAGTCGAATCCAAAGCAAAATTGTCCCTGTTATCAGAAATGAACACATATAACGCTATCAAGACAAGATGAAGCAATAGAGAGAGCAGGAAGGCTGCTTTCCTTGTCTTAGGGCTATAAACAGGACTAATCTTTCTTTTCAAATTCAACTCCCTGACTATGGGACAATATAAGACCACGAAATCTGCACATAAAATAACGTAAAGCGAAAAATAAGTTGCATTTTTATTTATTTCCCGGAGTAAACGCGGTGAATTTTATTCATTCAGACTAATTAGGTTGAATTGTAAAAAATTCTGTAGCTTTCCATTCTATATGACTATTGAGTGATTAGGAGATAAAAACAAATAGACAAAAGATGCTGTCAGGTCAAAATTGCCTGAAAGATAGAAAGGTGTGTAAAAGGAAAGAAAATGCTAAAGCGAAGCAGCCTGGTTATATTAATAATGTTTTTATTAATGGGAGTATTACTGGAAGCTGGACAAATCAAGCGACTATCTCGGAAAGGGTCAAATGTACTGATACTTCATTCCTATAATTCCACCTATGTGTGGAGCAAGGAAGTTACCCGCGGGATCAATGAATATTTTGAGAACTACAGTATTGAGAAAATAAATCTATATCTGGAATATCTGGATGCGAAGCGCTATCCGGGAGATAGTTATCTGGAAAAGATGTATATTTTGATTAAGGAAAAATACCAGGACATTACCGATATAGATTTAGTGATAGCCGCAGATAATCAGGCTTTATCTTTTATGATGAAATATGGAGAGGATATATTTCCGGGATTGCCCGTGATTTTCTGCGGCATAAACTATCTGGAACATTATGATCTCAGTGATTATACTCATTATACCGGTATAAATGAAGCGATACGGGCTGATAAAACCATTGAGCATGCCCTGGCTATTCAGCCGGAAATGAAGAAGCTGTTTATTGTTAGTGATTGTAATACTAAAACTGGGATAGCTTCAATCAAGCAGGCTCGAAAGCAGCTTGAAAAATATAATGACCGTCTGAAAATCGAATATCCATTGAACTATACAATGGAAGAACTCCAGGAAAAACTGCGAAATCTTGATGATGAATATGCCGTACTTCTATTGATCTTTAGCCTGGATCGTGATGGTGATTTTTTTGAAGTAGAAGAGGCAGGTGAAAAAATATCTGCTGCTGCACGCGTGCCAGTGTATGCCTGCTGGGACTTTTATATGGGTGATGGTGTACTGGGTGGAGCTTTGATTAAAGGGTATGATCAGGGAAACGCTGCCGGAGCTTATGCTTTGAGGCTGCTTAATGGTGAAAAAGTGTCTGATCTGCCAATTTTAATGAAAACACCTTTTCAGTATAAATATGACCAGAATATCTTGAAAAGATTTGGACTCAAACTTCCTTTCTCTAACCAAAAAATAGAACTTATCAATGTTAAAAAAAATTATCTGCGGGAAAACTGGAAAACTTTAATTATTTTTTTGATTATCATCGTGATAATGGCTCTTTATATTGCCAAACTGCTGAATATACAAAGGCACCTGAAAATCAGCCGGCAAAACCTGAAACTGAAAGATATCAAGTGGAACAAACTGGCTGGTAGTCTGCCGGGCTTAGTATTCAGGATCAATCGAGACATGGAGTTTCTTTATATAAACTCTTATTTTCAAGACCTGCTGAAAGCACCACCGGAAAAAATCATCGGCAGTCATATTACTGAAATTGGGCTGAATGATGAGATTGTGCAGATAAATCTGCAGGCATTGAATGCGGCTATCGAAAGTGGTGAGCCCCAAAAAGCTGACTTCAAGTTTGGATCAGGGACTGAAATTCGGGCTTTTGAAACTACAATTCAACCGGAATTTGATGAAAATGGCAGGATCAATACCTTACTGGGTATTGTATATGACCTCACCGGCAGATTCCAGGCAGAATTGCAATTGATCAATAGCGAGCAAAGAGCCAATGAAGCACGGAGGATCGCACGTCTGGGATACTGGGAAATGGATATTAATAGCTATAAAATGAACTGGTCAGGTGAATTAAGTGAAATACTCGGTCTGGAACATGATAGAAGCAGACAGTCTCTCGAACTGCTTTGCCAGTCAATCAACCAGCCAAAAGATTTATTGCTGCGCGAACTGAAGCGGAGAGAAATGACTGGAGAACATCACTTTGATCAGACTTATAAGATAGAGAATGCGCGGGGGGTTCATAAATATCTGCACGAGCGGGGTGAAATTATTGTAGATGAAAATGGCAGAGCTATTTCAGTATATGGCACAGTGCAGGACATCACAACTGAGAAGCTGGCTGAACAGCAGATTCGTTCCAGTGAAGCTAAATTTCGGGCAATATTTAATCATGCACCCATGGGAATTTCTCTGGTCAATCGAGAATTGGGTTTTGTATATTACAATCCTACTTTATTAACTATGTGCGGTTACTTAAACAAGGATATGAATGATCTACAGATTCGGGACCTGATTCATCCGGAAGATCAGACGCAGTGTCTGCTCTACTATCAGGAATTATTTGCCAGAAAGCGGACCCAGTTTACGGTGCGCAAAAGGCTGCTGTGCAAAGATGGGAGCGAACTTTGGACATTCACTACTGTTACCTCCTTCTACTCAGAAGATGAGGATTGCTGGTATGCCTTGAGTATGGAGATGGATATCAATGATCGGGTTACAGCAGAGGAAATGGTGGCAGAAAGCCAGCAATTGCTGAAGGAAGCTCAGCAGATTGCCAAGTTTGGCTACTGGAAATATGATCCGGAAACCGAGATGATGAGCTGCTCGGATGAAATGCTGAATATATTGGGTTATCAGCCTGGGTCAGCACCAGAAATAAGCCGCTCTGAATTTGTGTCTTATCTTTCTCCTGACAACCAGGAGAAGTTTTTGCAGCAATTGCATCATTGTGTGATGATAAGTAATAATTTTGAATTAGCCACCACCATCCATAACAGGCAAAATGAAGAATTACAGGTGAATATCAGGCTGGAAAGCCAGCATCGGAATGGTGAGAAAAATTCCGTTTTAGGTACTTTTATTGATATCACTGTGATGAAATCTACCGAGTCGCAATTGCGGCAGGTGGAAGCTCGTTTTCAGCTATTTTTTGAGAATTCTCCGCTGGGAATCGTGATACTGGATGGAAATGGGCTGGTGAGTCTGGTGAATCCCGCCGTATTAGAACTATTAGGCGTGCAATCTGATGATATATTTAATCACCAGCTGATAAACTATCTGTCTGAACACCACGTTAATGCTTTTTCAGAACAACTGGACAAGATAAAAACCGGGAGTGCGGAATCTTTCACTGCAGAATACCAGCTCAAAAAAAATAATGGAAGCTTATTCTGGAGCTCTATCACTATGGGACAACTGGATAGCGAAAGCACATCCAGTCAGGACATCATGCTATTGATAGAAGATATCAATGAGCAAAAAATAGCCCGTGAGGAATTACAGGAAAGTGAAGAAAAATATCGCTCTGTGTTTGAAGTGAGTCGCGATGGGCTCTTGCTGACTAATAATGATACCGGCAAAATACTGGAAATGAACAGCTCTGTGGCTGAGATGTTTGGCTATCAGAAAGATGAACTGGCAGGTTATACGATCATGGATTTAGCATTTGACAGAGAGAAAATGCAAAGACTGATCAACCAGCAGGAGCAACTGATTTTAGGCGAATGGGGTCTTAAAAAGGATGAAAACCGCTTTCCAATGGAAATCTCACTGAATTATTTCCAGCGTAAAAATATTAATTATCATATTGCTTCTATTCGAAATATTTCTGAGCGTATCCAGTTTGAAAGTCAATTGCAGGATAGCGAAAAGAAATTCCGGATTATTGTTGAAAACGCCCCGCTGGGGATCATCTTTGTGAATGAAGAGGGCAGTATTATTTTCTCAAACCAGGTGATTTTGAGACTTATGGGCTGCTCTCCAGACCGCAAACCGGAAAAACTGGAATCTTTATTAGTGGTGGAAAGGCGTGATTTATATAAGATAGTTCTGGAAGATATTTTCACCGGCACAAGGTCGGATTTCTTTGAAGAACAGCATATCGTGAGAGAAGACGGCAGTATGTTCTGGGGTAATATTCTCATCTCAATTGTTCAGACTGCTCCTGAAAAACCGGATTTTGCTATTATCATGATCCAGGACGTTACTGAGCAGAAAGAGGTGGAGGAAAAGCTGCATGTTTATGAAAAACTGGAGTCAATTGGACAATTAGCTGGGATGATAGCTCATGATTTTAATAACCAGTTGATGGGCGTGCTAGGCTATGCTACGATTCTGCAGGAACAATTGAAGGATGAAGAAATGCGCAGTTATGCTCAAATGATCTATAATGCCGCTGAAACTTCGGCTGCCTTAACTCAAAAGCTGCTTTCCTTCGCCAGAAAAGGGAGACATGTCACTATTAATCAGAATATTCATAAGCTGGTGCAGGAAACCTTGAGCCTGGTTCAGGCAACTATTCAGGCAAAGATCAAGGTAGTGTTGAAGCTGGAAGCCAGATCTTCTATTATCCCCGCTGATCCGGGGCAAATCCAAAATGCCCTCCTGAACCTTATCCTCAATGCCTGCGACGCTATGCCCAGTGGCGGAATTCTCACGATTTCCACTTCTGTTATGGAATTAACGGAGGCTGACAGCAGCCGTTTCTATGAGAGTGTTACTCAAGGAAGATATATACTGGTTTCCATTTCCGATACTGGTTCGGGCATGAATGAGGAATGCAAAAAGAGGATTTTTGAACCGTTCTTTACTACTAAAAGGGAAGGAAAAGGTACCGGTCTGGGCTTACCAGCTGTCTTTGGCACCGTTAAATCTCACCAGGGTTATATCTCCTTTGATTCTAAAATTGATGTAGGAACTGTTTTTAACCTTTATCTGCCGTTATCTGAAATTCAGGTGGAGGAAGAAAGCACTGGCAATCCTGCCGGATATGCTATTCATGGCAGCGGCAATATAATACTTATTGATGATGAAGAGATCGTACGAAAAACTGTGTTTACGTTACTCGATAATCTGGGTTATAATGTAAATACTTTTGCTGATGGCAAAGAGGGCCTGGCATATTATGCGGCAAACTGGGAAGAAATAGACCTGATTCTATTAGATGTGATCATGCCGGAAATTGATGGACCGGAAGTATTTAAAAGGCTGCAGGAAATCAATCCAGCCGTTAAAGTTCTGCTATTTTCAGCTTACAGTGCCACCCGCGATGTTCAGGATGCTCTTGATAATGGAGCTTTGGGCTTTATACATAAACCTATTCTCCGTGATGAACTTTCCCATAAAATCTCTCAGGCTCTGGCTGATCAAAGAGTGAATAACCTCCGCTCTCTTTTCGGGATCAAAGAAGCTCCAAGAGTTGATCTTAATCAACAGATGCTGCTTGATTTCCGAAAAGGACTTTTAAATCAGTTTCACCTGATTATACAAGACCTGAAAAAAGTCCTCGCTGCCGATAACCCGGAAAAAGTTGCTCTTATGGTGCGTTCACTGGAACTTTTCTTTCAGAAAGCCAGGATCAAGAAAATGGGGAGTCTTTTAAACGAACTTAAAAGAGAGTTGCCAAATGACCCTGAAAAAGCTGAAAGTATTCTCTTGAGGATGGAAGAACAGTTTGAAAAGGACTTAGAGTAAATATATCTGCTTATCAGGCAAAATCTGGTTTAGAATTTGTTAAATAGTAATAATAATTTGACAAATTATAGCTTAAAAGTAGGTTGACAAATATTATTCAGAATGGAGTTAGTATGAGTATATTAGATAAAGCCGTAAATTTTACGGAGGCTAACAGGGTCAGAGAATTGGGCCATTACCCGTATTTCAGAGTAATATCATCAGAACAGGATACTGTGGTGACAATGAATGGTCGTCAAATGCTGATGATGGGCTCAAACAGTTATCTGGGATTAACAAACCACCCCCGGGTTAAAGAAGCTGCCATTAACGCACTTAGGAAGTATGGCAGTGGATGTGCAGGTTCCAGATTCCTGAATGGAACTCTCGATATTCATCTCGAATTGGAAGCTAAACTGGCAGAATTCGTCGGTAAAGATGCCGCCCTATGCTTTGCTACCGGCTACCAGAGTAATCTGGGTGCTATTCAAAGTATGGTGAGCAGAAATGAATATATTATAACTGACAAGTTTGATCACGCCTCAATAATAGATGGCTGTAAGCTTTCCGGTGGTAAGATGCTGCGCTATGCTCATAATAATATGGAAGATTTAGTGCGTGTGATGGAGAGTATTCCAGGAAAAAATGCCCTGATCGTTGTTGACGGCATATTTTCTATGGAAGGCGATATTGCTCCGGTCGCGGAAATTTGTGAGATTGCTGAACGCTTTGGCGCCAGTGTAATGGTGGATGAAGCTCATTCTCTGGGTGTTATGCATCATACGGGTGCCGGTTGTGCCATGGAAGCAGGCTGCTCAGACCGCGTTGAATTGATCATGGGTACTTTCTCTAAAAGTCTGGCTTCTGTAGGTGGTTTTATCGCCGGCAGTAATGTAGTGATGGATTATATGAAGCATAGTGCCAGACCTCTTATATTTTCTGCTTCTCTACCGCCAGCCTCTGCTGCCAGCGTTTTAGAAGCTCTCCAGATTATGAAGGAAGAACCCGAACGAATTGCAAAGCTCTGGGAAAATACCCATTATATGGCTGATGGTTTCAAGCAGATGGGATATAATACCGGTACATCCTGTACACCAGTGATACCTTTACACGTTGGTGGATTGGATAACGCTTTCAAGATGTGGAAGATGCTCGATGAAGAAGGTGTTTTCATTAATCCCGTAGTTCCTCCCGCTGTCCCGCCTAATGATACTTTGATCAGAACCAGCTTCATGGCTACTCATACAATGGATCAGCTCACTGAGGCTCTGGAAAAATTCGAGAAAATCGGCAAGCGCATAGGAATTATATAATTGATATTAAAAGCCCCTGCAGGGGCTTTTTTTTGCATTTGGAATATTTGTTGCTACATTATTTAGTAATGAAGGAGATGTTATGAAAAAAATAGTGCTTTTTATTATGATATTAGTGCTGATGAATAGCTTGACCGCTGAAATACGGGCATTAGCTGATGCTAGAAACGTGGTTGATAACTTTATTCAGTCTCGAGGACGACAATTAGAAAGAACCAGTGAATTTTGTCTGACCACCGATGACGTCGAGCTGTATATTTTTAACCTGGAAACTGACGGATTTGTTGTCACTTCTGCTGATGATAATTTCTATCCGGTACTTGCATATTCCTGGACTGGAAATTATTCTAACGAAAATAGTGAAGACCTGCAATTCGCTTTTATTAAAAGTGATCTGCAAAAACGGAAGGAATACTATCTGCAAAATCCGCAGATGGCTGCTGCAAATCAGCAGGTCTGGAATGACATGATCTCCGGTATCAGACCTCTGCGTACATTTCAGCAGTGGCCCATGGACGGAAATACTAATACTGACGGCTGGTGTGATACCCAATGGACTCAATCTGGAGTTTTCAATCAGTTCTGCCCACTGGATACTGGTGGAAATCGCAGCGTGGTAGGTTGCGTGGCTACTGCCATGGCTCAGATAATGCACTTTCATGAATACCTGGGTAATCCTGTTTTTGATAATAGTGATGACTATACTTCCGGCTGGTGGGACGCTATTCATATAGATAATGATCACGAAGCAAATGATTTCCCGGACTGGAATACGCTGAATGGCTACCTGGATACTGTTGTGGAGCACTATGCTTCTCAGGAATTACTCACAAGTCAGGATTTGGCAGCCCTGAGTTATGCCTGCGGGGTGAGCGTGGAAATGAGCTATAGCTCTGATGGATCCGGTGCTAATACCGGTGACGTTGCCTACGCTCTCAGAAATAAATTTGATTACGATACTGCCACCTGGAATGAAAATTACGGCGGCAGCTTTTTTAATAATGTGGCTGATGATATGAAGCAGATGCAGCCCTGCGAATTCTCTATATATACCGATGGCTGGAATGACGGACACGCAATTGTCTGCGATGGCTATAATACTGATGATTATTACCATCTAAATTATGGCTGGGGAAGTTCCAATATAGGCTGGTATTATCTTCCTGAAGGCATGCCCTCAAATTATTCCATTATCGGAGGAGCTGTACGTAATATTGAAGGTGGGGAAGTGCCGGTTTCAGTTAGTGGTGAGCTCTCAGGTCCTGCTCAACTGCAGGATTGTCATGTTCTTTTTGCCGGTGAAAAATACTGCTATGAAGCTTATTCAAATAGCGATGGCGGATTCTCTATACCTGCCCTAAAACCTGGCTGGTATACTGTATCTGCCGTGAGTGGACGCATCTGGTATGTGGAACAGGAACTCTATATTGACTCAAACCTGAGCTCGCTATATCTGGAAATGTATAATTATGAAGCACTTGATGGTCAGGTAAATGCAGACATTTCTACTGGAGGCACATATATTGCTCTGTATGATAATGAGCTGCAAATTGCTACTACTATGGCTGACTTGAATGGGTATTTCTCCATTCCTGATATTTTGCCCGGAACTTATACTTCCACGGCTTCACTTTCTCCTAATTATTATGGCGCCAGCTCTGTGACGATCAACCCAGCTAATCAGTTCGTGCTGATTGACATGGAAGAATATGAAAATTACTCCTCCATAAACTGGGCGGGAGAACCATTTGAACCATATTCTCTGGTGCCGCTGGAAATTTCCTGTGCCATTAAAATTCTCAGTGAAGACCTGATATCTCATGCTGGTGATGTCATAAATGGCGTCACTTTTAAATGCCCGATTGCTCCCACGGAAGGTAGTATCACTGCTCAATTATGGGATCAGAACCAATTACTGGCAGAAGTGCCGATTACAGAATTCAGTTATGGTGCAGAAATTCAAGTAGAATTTCCTGTTTTTACGGAAATTGAACCTGATAAAGATTATTATGTTGGCTTCCACGTAGATAGTGAAACCGGCGTGATTGCCTGGCGTGATGCAGGTCCCCGTGTCTCTGGCAGAGGTGCCTGGTTCAGAATCACTAACTGGGTGGAAATGAATGCTTCATTTGATTTCAATTACTGCATCCAGGCTAATATGATCAGCCATATTGTGGGTAACTCCAACGCTGAAAACCTGATTATTAATGCTGGTCAGTTCAATAACTGCTATCCCAATCCCTATAAGCAGAATACTTCGCGGCTGCCTGTCAGTATTCAGTTCCAGCTGGCAAAACCTGCCACTGCTTCTATTGATCTCTTTAATATCAGAGGACAAAAAGTTGCTGGCATATTTAGCAGTGAGCTGAAGGCTGGAAAGCATTCCATCTCCTGGCAGCCGGAAAACCTCGGTACCGGTATTTATTTCTACCGCCTTGCTGTTAATGGGGTTGCGGCAGATTATAATAAAACCATTATTATTAAATAAAACAAATAAGGACTTAATATGCAAAAATATCTTTTAATCAGTTTATTCCTGGTCTTGGCTTTCGCTTCGCTCCTGGCTCGTCCTGTTAACCTGCAGGAAGCAGAACTGGTAGCTCAGGGTAAAATTACTCTTTCTGAAAATAATTGCCAGATAAACCAGATTAATCCTGTCTTAAATGAAAATGATCAGAATATCGCCTGGGTCTTTGACCTTATGCCCCAGGGATTCATCATCGTTTCCAGTGATACAGATTTGATCCCCGTATATGGCTATTCATTCCGCAACCACTTTTCACTGGAAAATGTTCCCCAAAACGCTGCTCTTGCCATGCTCAAAGAGGATATAAAACTTCGTATTGCTGCCCGTGAACTCACTGACCCAAACCTGATCACAGAAAATAACCGCCAGTGGCTGGCGTATCTCTCTAATGATCTGCAAAGCTTTATATCACGCGATAGAAGTGTTTTCCCGCCTTCTTCCTATAACACGCCTACAGGCGGCTGGGTTGTTACTCAATGGGACCAGGGCTATCCCTGGAACCAGTTCTGCCCACTCGATCCAAGTGGCAGCGGACGCTCTGTGGTCGGCTGTGTGGCTACTGCTTTTGCTCAGGTGGTCAATTATCACCGCGAAATTGGCACACTGACCTTTAGCGATGAAGATGATTATGTTTCTGATAACTATACTTCTCCGGTTTATCTTGATGACGACTGGGATACATACAGCTTTTTGAACTTCCCTGACCTGAATGTCTATATGGATGAATTACGCGATAATTATGAAAATGGATTATATTTTACTAATGAATTGAAAGGTGCTCTTTCATTTGCCTGTGGAATTCTCACTGAAATGCAGTATTCAAGCTCAGGTTCCGGTACTCAGACTTTGTATTCAGGCTATGCTTTCTCCAATCGCCTCGGTTATGATAGCGTTCTAAATATTTATAATGTCGGCAATGATTTCTATTCCATTCTTTCTGATGATATGGTTAATGGCAGACCTGCCATGATGTCTATCCTGGGCGGTCCCGAAGGTCACTGTATCATTGCAGATGGCTGGAATGACGGCACTGATTATTATCACCTCAATATGGGCTGGAGCGGTAATAGCGATGGCTGGTATTCTCTGCCTGCAGGTATGCCCGCTGGCTATAATGTTATCCGCGAAGCTGTTTGCAATATCGAAGGTGGCACTGTCCCGGTGGATATTCTGGGCTTTGTAAATGCTGGCGGAATTGATGTTAATGGCACTCAGATCACTCTCGATGGTGCCGTGGATTATATCTGCTCTACGGATGCTACCGGTATGTTTGACCTGGCATTTGTGCATGAAGGATGGTATGAGGTAACTGCTACTCTGGCACTTGCACAAGGTGGTTATTATTATCACCAGCAGCAGGAATACATTGATAACACAAATACTTTCATCCAGATTGATATGGATAATTATGAATTTATTGATGGTGATGTGACTGCCCCGGTTGATCCCGCAGGTACTCAGATTGCTATCTATCAAAATAATACTCTCGTATCTGAATCAGTTGTTAATGCCGATGGCAGCTATCAGACTGACGGGCTGCTGCCCGGTAGTTACGTCTTAGTCGCCAGTCTGCCGCCACATTACGGCAGAGTGCGTCACATCAATGTCACCTTGGAAGAGCAGACTTATGATTTTGAACTTTTTGATTATCAGCAGAGTAGTAATTTCTCGTACGCCACAGAACCTGATGATGTCTGGCATCTGATTGCCACAACCATGAGCGTCGGTATTAAACTAACTGATACTGAACTGGCTGATCTGGAAGAAGCTCTCATTTCCAAAGTTACTTTCAAGTCACCGATCGCTCCTGCTGATGGACAGCTCTGGGCGCAGATCTGGCAAAACGAAACCCTGATCAGTGAAACAGAGATCACTGATTTCTCCTACGGTGAAATACTGGAAATTGACCTGCATAACTTCGCTATTGTAGAACAGGGTAACGACTACTTTGTCGGTTACAAAATCCAGTCCTTAAATGCTGACCTCGCCTGGCACGATGCCGGACCGCGTGTTCCCGGAAAAGGTGCCTGGTTCAGAATCAATTCCTGGACGGAACTCCCCGCTGCCAGCGACGTTAATCTCTGCATCGAAGCTATGATACTGCATCCCATGCTGGACGAAACATCAGACAGTGTTCCTCAAAACCATACTATGCTGCAGCAGAATTATCCCAATCCCTTTAATCCTGAAACAACAATCAGTTTCAGCTTGCCCACCGCTGATTTTGCCAGCCTGAATATTTATAATATCAAAGGTGAAAAAATAGCAACTTTAGCTGATGAAATTCTCACTGCCGGAGAGCACAATTATATCTGGCACGGAATTGATGATAATGCTGCCCCGGTAGCCACCGGCATATATTTCTATCAACTGAAAACCAGCCAGCGGACCGAAACCCGAAAAATGATCCTCCTCAAATAGTTACTAAAAATTATATAATAGTATCTGGCTGCCACGAAAGCATCCCGGATACCCCATAAAAATAAAAGGCTCCGGCATCCCCGGAGCCTCTTTCATTTCCCCTAAAATCCATCAAGACCCATCAAGACCCTATAACGAAGCATAGCAGTATCACAACTCAACCCAATCTAACAGAATAATGTTAGATTGGGTTGAGTTGTGATACCTTATAGGCACGTATGGTGAACACAGTGAACCTTGTGAACCTGGTAAACGTGATGAGAGATGTGGATTATCAGGGCGTGGGAATGGAATTTCAGATCAATTTGAGACTGTGAAATTCGTCGAGCATGGCGGGTCTATTTTTATATTTCTGGCAGAGATTGTCTATGTAATCACGTCCCTTTTTACGCAGAGTAGTATCTTCAAATTTTAAGAGAACTGCCAGTAGTTTGCCTGCCTCTCTGTATTCTTCTCTTTTGCCTGGGGAGGCTAATTTCGCAGAAGTAGTTTTGATGATATGATCAAAGCAGGGCTGGGGCAGGAAATTGACCAGTTTTTCCAGGTACTGATCAGAGTCATAAGAATGTTTTTTATGAGCTAGAAAGAATTGGAAGGCTTTGTCATACTGCTTTTCTTCTATGATGATATCAAACGCTCTATCTCGTTTATCATAATGATTGAAATTCTCCAGATAGTGGTCAAACTGGAAATCTGGGGAGGATTTCTTCAGGATCAGGTAATATTTGATTTCACCAGTCATTTGGAAGAGCTTATCTGCCGCAGTTCTATACAAGTCGGGGTCAATTTCGTAATTCAGGTTCGGGAAGACATTTGCTAATAACTCACTGGAGAATCTAGGGAGAATTTTTTGGACGATGTCATGATATTTCTTGGGTTCAGCTTTGTATTTATTGAGCGTAAACTCGGCAGCTTCGAGATTAACTGATACTAAATCCTGGCAGATATTAGTTTTCATAGTTCTGTTTCCTGAAATTTTAACCAGTTTCAATTGCAGTTCATCAGCAGCAGTTGTGGAAACTTTTCTGATAGCTTTTAGCACGTTTGCTGCCTGGTCTTTATTGTATGACAGGCAGAGCATAAAATCTTCAAATAAGTTAAGATAGTGCATAGCGGATTTCCCAGTCAGATAGCGGTCGAAGAAAGTATTTATCATCATATCCATAGTTTCTGTGCGGAATGACTGTTTCTTGAGCTGCTTCAGGATAGAATTCTGTTGATTAGAGAAAAAACTCTCGATCATTTCTATTATCTCATATTCATAGTTCAGATCCGCTTTCTGATAATTAGTGAAAGCCTCTAATAAAGCAAAATAGTTATATACAGCTTGTAATAATTTTCCGGTTTTTATTAAATCATTTATATCATCAAAAACGTTTTCTAACTGATCTTCAATTTCTCTACGCTGAACTTCCATTATCATTTCCCATTCTTCTACATAGTAATCATGATTACCCCAATAAACACTATCGATTGCCTCTTCTTCGTCCGGAATTTCCAGCGAAGAGAGTAATTCCAGATATTCTTTGACCAGATTATTTATGGAAATCTCGTCTAAGGCAGTTTCCTGATCATAAAGCAGAGCTTTGAATTTTTCCAGCTGGATTTTATCGGCAGATATTGAGTCTTTGACAAATTTACGTAGAAAAGTAATATCAGCCTGATTAATAAGTTTATCGATACCCGAAGCAGTATTTTTAGTTTCTTTCTCAGGAGCATATTCGCAATTATCGATCAGCCATAAGCCCAGAGCGATAGAATGTTTGCAGATGCCACCATGATCGTAGGGGCAGGTACAGTCGAAATCCCAGTCTTTTCCGGCAGCATCCCACTCTATACTGCATTTGTATCTGCGGCTGCCGTGCACTATTGCTTCTACACCATTTTCAGTGATTTCCGGTTTCGTTACAGCGCCAAATTCATATAGCTCATCTCCTTTCTCCATACTTCTATATGTAGCATACCCACTTAATAACTTTCGGTTAAATATCTTAAAATGAACTATCTGCTTCCCTTTTCCCATTATTATTTCCTTGCTCTTGATTTTATTTTAAACAACATTATCAATGGGTGAAAAAATATGCAATATATTTTTTATT
Source organism: Candidatus Cloacimonadota bacterium (assembly GCA_021735645.1). Taxonomy (GTDB): domain Bacteria; phylum Cloacimonadota; class Cloacimonadia; order Cloacimonadales; family TCS61; genus Stygibacter. The sequence goes on along the minus strand of JAIPGP010000054.1, from coordinate 6,273 downwards.
CAGATGTTTTAGCTGAGCAGACGTGGTAGAATATAGAACACGGATGACGCGGATTTTGGGGATTTACACGGATTAATGTAATGTAAGAGTTTTTTGCCACAGAGGGCACAGAGAACACAGAGGAATGTGTTGTAAGAACGACGGCATGCCAGGACTTTTGAACCGTACCCCGGGACTGAAGATAGAACATGGATGATGCGGATTTTGGGGATTTGTGCGGATAAGATAAGAAAGAGTATTATCGTAGTTCGGTGAAGAATTGGTCGTTTCCTGTGCCACACTTCCGGAGTACCGTTAGCGTTGCACGGGCACTTAGAAAAGCAGACGTGCACCGCCGGTGTATTTCGCAGGTGGGGCGGGAATGCTGGAAGGTTGGTAGAATATAGAACATGGATGATGCGGATTTTTGGGATTTGTGCGGATACGATAAGAAAGAGTATTATAGTAGTTTGGAAAATTGGTCGTTTCCTGCGCCACACTTCCGGAGTACCGTTAGCGTTGCACGGGCACTTAGATAAGCAGACGTGCACTGCCGGTGTATTTCGCAGGTGGGGCGGGAATGCGGGAAGGTTGGTAGAATATAGAACATGGATGATGCGGATTTTTGGGATTTGTGCGGATAAGATAGGAAAGAGTATTATAGTAGTTTGGAAAATTGGTCGTTACCTGCGCCACACTTCCGGAGTACCGTTAGCGTTGCACGGGCACTTAGAAAAGCAGACGTGCGCCACCGGTGTATTTCGCAGGTGGGGCGGGAATGCGGGAAGGTTGGTAGAATATAGAACATGGATGATGCGGATTTTGGGGATTTCCACGGATAAGATAGGAAAGAGTATTTTAGTAGTTTGGAAAATTGGTCGTTACCTGCGCCACACTTCCGGAGTACCGTTAGCGTTGCACGGGCACTTAGATAAGCAGACGTGCACCGCCGGTGTATTTCGCAGGTGGGGCGGGAATGCGGGAAGGTTGGTAGAATATAGAACACGGATGATGCGGATTTTGGGGATTTGCACGGATTAATGTAATGTAAGAGTTTTTTACCACAGAGGGCACAGAGAACACAGAGGAATGTGTTGTAAGAACGACGGCATGCCAGGACTTTTGAACCGTACCCCGGGACTGAATATAGAACACGGATGACGCGGATTTTTGGGATTTACGCGGATAAGATAAGAAAGAGTATTGTAGTAGTTCGGTGAAGAATTGGTCGTTTCCTGCGCCACACTTCCGGAGTACCGTTAGCGTTGCACGGGCACTTAGCTGGGAGATTTTTGTTGACATGAGGTTATAGAAAACTCAATTGTAAAAGTGCTGTAGATATTAGTAGGGAGATAATTTATGAAAATGACAGGAAAGATAATTATTGTATTAGTTGTATTATTGCTTAGTACTTTAGTTTGGGCAGAAAGGATTGCATTGGTGATCGGGAATGGGGATTATAGCGGTGCACCTTTGCGTAATCCTGTTAATGATGCACATGATATGGCAGCGACTTTGCGAAGTCTGGATTTTGAAGTTATAGAGAAAACTAACCTTGATAAACGCAGTCTGGAAGATGCAGCCGAAAGTTTTGAGGACAAAGTCAGGTCTGATGATGTCGCACTATTTTATTACAGTGGTCATGGTTTGCAGGTGGATGGAGAAAATTATCTGATACCTTTGAATGCTGATATTGATGAAGAAAATGATGTCCGCTACGAAGCAGTAGAGCTTAACCGGATCATCGAGAAATTAGCCAAAGCGGAATTGAATATTATTATTCTTGATGCCTGCCGTGATAATCCTTTCCGGGGAATGCGCTCAACCAGTAGAGGACTTGCCCAGATAGCGACTAATAAAGTAGGGACATTTATTGCCTATTCCACGGCTCCAGGCTCAGTTGCTGCTGATGGTACAGGACGCAACAGTCCCTACACAAAGCACCTGATCGAGCAGATGCAGACTGATCTTAAGATAGAAGATACATTCAAGGAAGTACGCAAATCTGTGATCAGAGAAACTGGTAACAGACAAATCCCCTGGGATGCTTCCTGCCTGGCGGATGATTTTTATTTTTGTATGAGTTGTGCTCCTAAGACTACTGAACCGGAAATTGTTGAACCAGTAGCGGCAAAGCCAAGGCAGAATACAGGAAGGGATTATACCAGTAGTAGAGGAATAGAGGTGGTGTTTGTGGAAGGTGGCTCATTTCAGATGGGCAGTAATGATGGAGAGGACGATGAGAAGCCGGTGCATCAGGTTACTGTAAACAATTTCTATATTGGAAAATATGAGGTTACACAGGGGCTTTATGTGGCAATAATGGGAACAAATCCATCTCACTTCAACAGAGCTGGTCGTGAAGCTCCTGTAGAAACAGTAAGCTGGAATGATGCCGTGAATTTCTGCAATAAATTGAGCGAAATGGATGGATTAGAGAAGTGTTACTCAGGATCAGGGAATAGTGTCAAGTGCGATTTCAATGCTAATGGCTACAGGTTACCTACGGAAGCTGAATGGGAGTATGCTGCCCGGGGAGGAAACAGTAGTAACGGATATACATATTCCGGTAGCAATGATCTAAACCTAGTAGGATGGTATGGTAATTCCAATAGCATGACACATAATGTCGGTGAAAAGAAACCGAATGAGCTTGGTATATATGATATGAGCGGAAATGTCTGGGAATGGTGTTGGGACTGGTATGATGCAGATTATTATATCACTTTTCCAGATGATAATCCTAAAGGACCAGGCTCGGGCTCTAACCGTGTGCTTCGGGGTGGCAGTTGGTACATCATTGCCAGTTACTGTCGTGTTGCGAATCGCTACGACTACAGTCCCAGCAATACCCCCAACTACTTAGGCTTCCGCTTAGTGCGTAGTTCAAAATAGAAATCTTTCTTCTTTGAGCTAAAAAAAAAGAAATTGATCAATGTAATGAAGAAAAGGGCGGAGCGGTAGCGGAGAGCGGAGCGTACCTTTACGTAATGGAATGGATTAATTTCGGTAAAGTTAAGCAGACGTGCACCGCCGGTGTATTTCGCAGGTGGGGCGAGAATGCGGGAAGGTTGGTAGAATATAGAACATGGATGACGCGGATTTTTGGGATTTACGCGGATAAGATAAGAAAGAGTATTATAGTAGTTTGGAAAATTGGTCGTTTCCTGTGCCACACTTCCGGAGTACCGTTAGAGTTGCACGGGCACTTAGAAAAGCAGACGTGCACCGCCGGTGTATTTCGCAGGTGGGGCGGGAATGCTGGAAGGTTGGTAGAATATAGAACATGGATGATGCGGATTTTTGGGATTTACACGGATAAGATAAGAAAGAGTATTATAGTAGTTTGGAAAATTGGTCGTTTCCTGCGCCACACTTCCGGAGTACCGTTAGCGTTGCACGGGCACTTAGAAAAGCAGACGTGCGCCGCCGGTGTATTTCGCAGGTGGGGCGGGAATGCTGGAAGGTTGGTAGAATATAGAACATGGATGATGCGGATTTTGGGGATTTGTGCGGATAAGATAAGAAAGAGTATTATCGTAGTTCGGTGAAGAATTGGTCGTTACCTGCGCCACACTTCCGGAGTACCGTTAGCGTTGCACGGGCACTTAGCTGAGCAGATTGGAGGATTTGATTATGCAGTGTAAAAAAGAGGAATATGTTGAGGGAAATATTTTTCATTTTTATAATAGAACTGCAAGCGGTAAGTTACTTTATAGATGTGACGATGATTATCTGTATTTTCTGGATAAATTCAGGAGTAATAACGAGAAGTATCCTTGTGAGGTTTATGCTTATTGTCTGATGCCTAATCACTTTCATTTTTGTCTGAAACAGAATAGTGATCAGCCATTATATCGGATATTCAATGATACGCTTACGTCTTATTGCATGCATTATAATGCGAAATATAAGTTAGTAGGTCATTTGATGGCAGGAAAGCTTCAGAGCAGAAGAATAACAGAGAGAAGCTATGTATTGCAGGTTTGTCGTTATATTCATTATAATCCTGTGAAGGCTGGTTTAGTTGAGCATATTGAGGACTGGAGTTTTTCTAATTATCTTGAGATAATTGGGAAGCGGAAGGGGAGTTTGTATTCTAAGGAATTAATAGATGATTATCCTGAGGAGTTTCTGGATTATGAGAAGAATATCAAGATGTATGAAGCTTATGTAAAGGATACTGGTTTTATTGATATTTTGTTTGATGAAGGATAAACAGGTCGTTTCCTGCGCCACACTTCCGGAGTACCGTTAGCGTTGCACGGGCACTTAGAAAAGCAGACGTGCGCCGCCGGTGTACTCACAGGTGGAGCGGGGATGCGGGCAGGTTGGCAGTCAAGTTCAGGATGGAAGTTGGAGGATAAACAGGTCGTTACCTGCGCCACACTTCCGGAGTACCGTTAGCGTTGCACGGGCACTTAGAAAAGCAGACGTACGCCGCCGGTGTACTCACAGGTGGAGCGGGGATGCGGGCAGGTTGGCAGTCAAGTTCAGGATGGAAGTTGGAGGATAAACAGGTCGTTTCCTGCGCCACACTTCCGGAGTACCGTTAGCGTTGCACGGGCACTTAGCTGGATGGTTTAATGATATGAGGATAAATAATAAAGAGGTGATATTATGAAGAGAATAATTATTGTGGTGATTCTGGTTTGGGGAGTGTGGTTGTATTGTATGCCGGGGTGGTATTTGGGTGATAATGCCGGGGAATATGGTGATTATGTGACCGGTAAGGGTTTTGCGCAGATTGAGGATGGGGATATTGCTGGTGCTGAAGCTAGGGCTAAGGAAAGTGCAATGCGGGATGTGGCAGAGAGTATCAGTTGCAGTGTTTCCGGGGAGACTATTTCTCATGCTGCGGAATCGGGGAGTGGGAGTACTGCTCAAATGGAGGAGTATTTTGTCAGCAATACCAAGGTGCGGACTGATCTGGAATTGATGGGCTCTGAAATATTGAAGACTGATAAGGATAAGCAGAATTGCTATGTGCTGGTGGGTATCAAGAGATCGGTATTGTTGAATATGTTTCGTCAGAAAATTGCAGATGGTATAAAAGAAATTGGGGATAACTTTGTAATAGCTGATGAAATGAAGGTGGATGAAGCAGCAAAATCGATTAAAATATATGAAAGATGTCTTACCTTAAGTGAGCAGATGCAGGCTGATCTGAAGATATATCTATATTTGAATAACTGGCAGAATGAATTTAACAGTAATATAAAGTCAATGCCCAATATGCAGCAGATAGAGAAGGAGCTGACGCTTTTGAGTGGCAATACTCCAGTATCTACAGATATTCTGGTAAAGGAGCTTTTAAGTGTGTATGAAGGACGCAAGCGGGGCTATTATTCATTTGTGATCTATCCATTTGAGTATGAAGATACGGGTTTTGTATCTGAGTTTGGCAATAATTTTGCAGAGCTGTGTGCCAGTTGGTTAGCACGTGAATGTGGCTGGCAGCGCTTAGCCTATAAAGACCAGAGAGATGCAAATGCCGTTTTGAGAGGTAAAATACTACAATCTGAAAATGGGATGCACTTGATGATCAGCGGGGCAGGCAGCAGTAATGAGCTATTTGTGAACAAAGTAACCTGTGAAAATATCGGCTGGGACAAGATCAAGCCGGAGAATCTGGATAGTGCTCTGGCAAACAAGCTGGCATTATATAATGAAATACAGCGAGACAGCAGGTTGCAGGTAGATTTGCAGACCGATAAAATGATGAATGAAGGAGTGGTCTATTATTATGGTGAAGAGCCCAAACTGCTGGTGCGAGCGAATAAAGCCTGCTTTCTGAGGTTGATGTATATCTTTGCGGATGGCACAAAGACGCTTCTGATAGATAATTACCCAATTGCGGTCGATCAGGCAAATACGTGGGTGAAGATACCATTTGCCGGCGAGATATGTGAACCGAGTGGTGTGGAACAATTAATATTGCAGGCAAGTACAGAGAAACAGCCAGAGGTGGTATATAATGAAGTTGATCTGGGAAACGGCGCTTATATCAATGTTATAGAGACGGGTATTTTCGCCCAAGTATCAAAAACGCGGGGTTTAAAGCTGAAAAAACCGGAGAAAGAGATCACCGAGAAAGTATTCTGGTGGACGGTGTTTGAGAAGTAAACTTTGATCTGCTAAGCCGGGACTGAAAGATAGAACAGTAGAGTAGAGACAGGCTTCAAGTATTCTATCCACCTGTCCCCCTCATCAAACCGTGCATGCGGTTTTCCCGCACACGGCTTTCCGACAAAGTTCATTCCAAGCATTCACAGTTTCATCAGTCGAATCTGC